>CAJJOX010000149.1 GCA_905193485.1 uncultured Porphyromonadaceae bacterium
CGATTATCCTGTCGGCATTTCGACAGGCGTAAAGAGTCTTTTTCCGAAGTTTCAGCCGCATGCCCGGTTTGAATGTTTCGGGGCGCGTCAGGAAAATCAAGTCGTGAATTGTGACCACCGTGCGGGTGGCGGATCTTCTCAGACCGGTCGGGATCTCATTGCTCAGTCCGTGATAAATGTCAATCCCGTATTTTCGGAGATCACCCCTGAGAAAACGGTTGCGCCACAACTCGTAGGTGACGGCTCCGCCAAAAGCCGGCGGATATACGCGGCGGATGTTTGCCGCTTCGGGGAGGATGGTTTCAGGCTGCCTGCGCGGACCGAACAGGAAAAGCCCGGCGTCGGGATATTCACGGCTTAACGCTGCGACGACGCGACGACTGTAGTTGCCGATACCGGTCAGATTGACAATTGCCTTTTTTGCATCAAATCCTATATTCATTGCCGATTTTCATAACTTTATTCGATCAATCCCGCGATTCCCGGTGCGTGTTATCCCCCTCGTCGGATCGCTCGGGCAACATCACACTCACATCGTCGCCTATTTCATCCCAGAGCTGTTTTGCCGCCGGGCGGGCGAACAGTTTCAGCAGCTTCTTTCCGGAGCTGCGAAGCAATTCGGTCTTTAACGTTTTCGGATTCACGCGTTCTTCGGGATTCCAGGGGTGGTCAAACAGCAGAATCTGCTGATAAAAAGCGCGTATTGTGATGCCCCATTTGCGGAGGAACTGCACAGGCCCGTCATTTTTCACTATCCTGTTGACCGACACATTTTTAAAATGATAGACCATACTGCGGCCTATGCCCTTGAACGTCCGGATGCCGGCAAGCCACAGTTTGGCATTGAAATCGGGATCAGAGCCCATGCCGGGGGTGAATTCCACACTGTATCCGCCTACCAGATCCCAGATGTCGCGGTGCACGACCGTCGGGGGGAACAAAGCGCCTGACCAGTCGCCTGGCTGAAGCGACTTATAAGTGTCAAGCAATTCCTGTTCGCGGAATGTTTCTGTCGTAAGACCGAAATCACGGTTTACGAAATGCCTCATCCTTGCCTTCGGCTCAATCAATGTCGATCCGAAATACCACAGTTTGTCATCGCGCTGACGGATCTCGGAATACAACGCCTCGTCCCATCCGGGCAGAACATACATATCGTCGTTGACATACGCCACATAATCGGTTGTCATCAGAGGCCTGAGCCCGTTCATGGCCCAGCACACGCCGATGTTGCCTTCGGAATGGGTGTATCTGTAACCTTTCGACTTCACCCACTCAAGAGTCCCGTCAGACCCGTCGTTGACATGGATCAGTATTTCATGACGATAAGTCGAATTACGCTCGATGCTTTCAACGCAGAGTTTAAGAAACGAAAGATTGTTCCACGACGGGATAAATATTGAGAATAACGGCTGGGGAACGGTGTTTGTCAATGGGTTGGCCATAATCTTATATTACGTGAGTCGTATGCTTTGTTCAGTATGTCATTTATTGATGATCTCCATGGCTCTTTTCAGCGCTTTTTTGAGGAATCTGCCTGATTTCAGCTCTATATTGATGGCCGACACATTGTCGACCATGCGTGAGTAATCGGCCGGGGTCACGGCATCAAGAGCCGCGTCAAGCTGCCGGAGCGATCCGACGGTGATGCCTATTCCGCGCTTGCGGATCAACTCCGCCCTTCCGGCTTTGTCCCACACCACGACAGGAGCGTTGCACCGGAGGTAAAGTCCTACTTTGTGCGGATTGTTTATCGCCATGTACTCGCCCACTTTCCCGACGCCATCATCGAGTGAAATCCCATACCATGAAATTCCGAAGTCACCTTTGTGCGACGCTATGATATCGGTGTCGGGACGTTCGCCGCACATGCGCAGATTCGGCGTGGCATGTCCGAGAGTTTCATCATATTCCGATCCATAGAGATATATCTTCCGGTGTGGCATTTCTTTTGCAAGGTCGTAGATCCAGCCGTTGAGCCGCGGCGAGAGATTGCCGACAAAAAAAAGCGAGAATTTCCCGTCTGAGGGATAGCCGTGCGGATCCCCGGAAACGCCGTGGATATAGTCCATTATTTCATAATCCGTCATCGGAGCCGTACAGCCCTGCTTTTCGAGCCATTGCCGCATCGCGTGATTGTGAGTCAAAATCACGTCGGCCATATTGAGGAGCGGCATTTCCTGCCGGGGGGTCAGTTTCTTGTCGCGCCACGAGTCAAGGTCATGGATCAGGCATATCACCTTGGCTCCGCGTTTATGGGCAATGCGGCACAACCGGCCGAACATTTTCATCTGATACTGGGCAACGACCACATCTCCGGCACGCAGCTGCCGCATGGCGCGCAGCGCGCCATAGACGTTGCGCAATGAATGCACTATGCCGTTGCTGCTGAACGTGCGCCGCAGCCCTATGTTGGCATAGCCCATGCTCTCCATTATCTTTTCTATATCGGTGCGTGCCACACAGCCCCCGCAATGCGGGTGCTTGTAATTACGCGATATGTACAGAAATCTGCCGTTCATCGAATGCAAAGATAATATTTTTTCTGTATTCTCATTTCACCACTACGTCGTCGGAGTTCATACGGGAGAGATATGACTGCACCACGGCCTTGACATGGCGCTCCATATCCGCCTCCTGAGGCAGTCCGGAACCTTTGAGGTTTTTCTTCAGCAACGGGTCATTGCGGTAGTTGTAGAGGGCCTGCACACGTTCGGTGTCGAACATCATCATATAGTCGCCTTTGATGTAGATGGGCATGGAGTTCCAGTTGAATCCCCACGTGCTGTCGGCCGGAGTGTTGAGAAGGTCTTTGCCGAATGCTATATACGGACGATTATACCCCACATGGTTGAGCAGAGTGGGCATGATGTCGATCTGCTGCGCTATGCCGGGCTGCCGGCCGCGGGGGAGATGGCCGGAAGGATCGTAGAACAAGATGGGCACGCGCACATCGCCCATGGCCGTCTTGTAGACGTCGTGGGTGCGTTTCGAACTGGCATGGTCGGCGCAGATCACGAATATGGTGTTGCCGAACCACGGCTGCCGGCGGGCTTCTTCAAAGAAACGGTGGATGGCGTAGTCGGTGTAACGGATGCATTTGTGGAGCTGGTGGACGCCTTCGTCAACAAAGCGGTCTTTATATTTCTCGGGCACCTTGAACGGATGATGGCTCGAAAGCGTGAACACAGCCCCGACAAAAGGCTGCGGCATCTCGCTGAGCTTGGCGCAGAAAAACTGAAGGAAAGGCTCGTCCCACACGCCCCATGTGCCGTCAAATTCAGCGCGTCCGCCGAAACGGCTGTCGGCATAGAATTCATTCTGGCCATAATATCTGTCAAAGCCGGCCTGCCTTGTGAAAGCATGGAAGCCGAGCGATTCGTTGTCGGCGCCATGAAAGAACGCCGAAGTGTATCCCACGTTCTTGAGTTCGGAGGCTATGGAATTGATGTGGTTGATCGAGTGAGGCGACACTACGAAAGGCCGGTCGGCCCTCGGAATGGAAGCGAGCACGGCAGGAGGCGCATCGATACTGTAATATGTGTTGGCTATCATCTGGTCGAAGTACATGCAGCTGTCGAGCATGGCGTCGGTATAGGGAGTGTAGCCTTTGTATGTGCCTCCGTCGAGATCGGGATTGAGAGCTCCGATGAATTCCTGCGCGAAGCTCTCGACAATGAATATCACAATGTTTTTCTTCGTAGGCACGGCCGTCGGCGACGGGGTGTGAAGCGGCGTGTAGACGGCATCAAGCTCCTGCTGCGTGGCGAAATAATGTGGTGTGGGGATAGTGTTCTGGCCGATGGTGCGGATCATCGAGAAAGGAGTGTTCAGCACCAGTCCGGTCTGCTCGGGCACAAGCGTATAGCGGAATGCGTAATTGATCGATATGGGACGCGTGGCCGAGAGAAAAAAGACGTTTCCGCGCATGCCGCATACAGCCATAAAGCCGGCGACAGCCAGCCAAATGGTGCGGCTGACATAGTAACGCCACAGCGGACGTCCCGGGACAGGAAGGGCGGGACGACGAAAGAAACGGACGAGCGACCACACCATCACTGCGAAAAGCAGCACAAGATACCAATGACTGAGCAGTTCGGTGCCTATGATTGAGCCGAGGTTGCCTTCGCCGCCGAATTCACGGAAGATGGCGGAGGTGGCACGCTGGTGGCGGAACTCAAAAAACACCGTATCCGCCAGATTAAGGAAAACGCACAGCGAGTTGACCGTCACATAGATCCACTTGGTCATCGTAGCCCACCAACGGCGTTCCTTTACGTGGAGCGGCAACAGCACAAGAAGGATATAGAGCGAGTTGGTATAGCATATCGCGGAAGTGTCAAACAGGAATCCGCCACGAAACATGGTCACGATCGACCCGAACGTGAGCCCTTCGGTGAAATTACCGCTGTTGATCCACAAAAACACAAGACGGCAAACGAAGTAAAGCACATAGACCCATAGCAGATTGATGACCACCGAGCCGATGGCCGACCGGGCCGCCGCTTGAAGCGAGCGTGGCGAGATTGCGGCTTTTAGTCTTGAAAGGAGGCTGTGAATGTTCATTTTTTATCGAGATCCTGATAGATTTTCTGAAGAATGGCACGCATGCGCCATATACGGCCTGAATCGTCATCGCCTTCGGTCACACGGTCGAGCATGGTGTCGAAGACTGTGTAGCCGTCGGCGTCGCAGAGCATTATGCCGTTGTTGAAGATATGCAGGCCGAAACGGTTGACATAGTCGGGCGAGAGCACGTCGCGACTGAAGGCGAAATCGTCGTGTGGCAGCCCCATCTGGGCAAGCAGGGTGGCAGGGAGGTCGGTCTGGCTCATGAGCGTGTCGACGGGAGCGGAATGCTCCACGGCTCCGCCACCCAGCACAATGGGGATATGGGCATACGCGCGGCGGGCGGCGGCCGGGCGGGGGGGGAGAGCCCCCCGGAGAGCCGGCCTGCGGCGCCCGAACGTCCCTCCACCCCGGCAGGACGCGGCGTGCCGACCCGCTCGGAGACGGGGCTTCCCCCGACGGATGCCACGCCGGGCGGCGTGGCGTTCGAGATCGAGCGCCCGAAGGGGGATGCCGACGAAGTGGTGGACCCCGAACAACTCAACCTGTTCTGACGATGAAACCGATCTTTCTGGTGGGCTACATGGGCTGCGGCAAGAGCACGCTGGGCCGCAAGCTGGCGCGGCGGCTCGGTGCGGCCTTTGTCGATACGGATGCCGCGGTCGAGGAGCTGGAAGGGGCCTCGGTGGCCGACGTCTTCCGTTACGAGGGCGAGACGCGCTTCCGCGAACTCGAACGCGGGGTGCTCGAGCGGGTGATCGCCTCGGGCGATGCCGCCGTGGTCTCGACGGGCGGCGGCCTGCCCGTCTGGCGCGACAACATGGAGTGCATGAATGCCGCCGGACATACGGTCTACCTGTGCCGCACGGCGGCGCAGATCGCCGGGCGCCTGAGCCCCTACGGACGGCAGAAGCGCCCCCGCCTGCGCGGCCTGAGCGACGACGAACTGGTCGGCTTCAGGGAGCGCGACATGGCCGTGCGCGACCCCTTCTACCGGAAGGCGGCGCTGACGGTCGAGTGCGGCGGGCGGGGCGGGGGCGGACTGGGGGGGGGGGTTCTCGGGGGG
>CAJJOX010000150.1 GCA_905193485.1 uncultured Porphyromonadaceae bacterium
TAGCTTTGCAACATCAATAAACAGCACCCTTATTCAGAAAAGACTTTAAAAATCATGATACATACAGTAGTAAAGCGCGATGGCCGCGTTGTGGGCTATAATGAAGAAAAAATCAAAGCGGCAATACGCAAGGCCATGTTGCAGACAGAGGCCGGCGAAGACGAGGCCCTGATTCAAAAAATCGCTGATCGCATCGGAGTTACCGGTAATGAGCGGATGACTGTTGAAGACATACAAGACCGTGTAGAGCTTGAATTGATGAACAGTCCGCGCAAGGAGGTTGCCAAGCGCTATATCGCCTATCGCGATCAACGCAGCATTGCCCGCAGGGCAAAAACGCGCGATATGTTTCTGGAAATCATCGAGGCGAAAAGCAATGACATCACACGCGAGAATGCCAATATGAACACCGACTCACCCGCCGGGATGATGATGAAATTCGCGAGCGAAACCACCAAGCCTTTCGTCGACGATTATCTCTTGTCGCAGGAGGCCCGTGATGCAGTCCGTAACGGATACCTTCACATTCACGACAAAGACTACTACCCGACGAAGAGCCTCACGTGCGTACAGCATCCTCTCGATCGTATTCTCAAGCATGGATTTATCGCCGGCCATGGAGAATCGCGTCCGGCCAAACGCATTGAAACGGCAAGTATAATCAGTTGTATTTCATTGGAAACCGCACAAAATGAAATGCATGGTGGCCAAGCTATTCCCGCTTTCGACTTTTATCTCGCGCCATTTGTCCGCTCATCTTATATCGAAGAGCTTCACAAACTTGAACAAGTGTCAGGAGAAGATCTCTCAAACTTTTATAATGCCGACATTGACGACTTCATAAAGCGTCCGCTCGACGGTCTTACAGGCATCGACCGGTTGCTTCAGCACGCAATGAACCAGACTGTGGAGCGTGTTCACCAAGCGATGGAGGCTTTCATCCACAACATGAACACCATCCATTCCCGCGGGGGCAATCAGGTCGTGTTCAGCTCGATAAACTATGGCACAGACACTTCGGCCGAGGGCAGATGTGTGATCCGCGAGCTCCTCAATTCGACGTATGAAGGCGTGGGCAATGGTGCGACCGCAATCTTCCCCATCCAGATCTGGAAGAAGAAACGTGGCGTAAGCTATCTGCCTGAAGACCGCAACTATGACCTGTACAAACTGGCCTGCAAAGTGACCGCACGTCGCTTTTTCCCCAATTTCGTGAATCTCGACGCGACATTCAACTATCATGAAAAATGGAAAGCCGACGATCCGCAACGCTATAAATACGAAGTTGCCACTATGGGATGCCGCACGCGTGTGTTTGAAAACCGTTTCGGTGAAAAGACATCGATCGGACGCGGCAACCTCAGTTTTTCAACCATCAACATTGTGCGCATCGCTATTGAATGCATGATGATCAAGGATCAGGACGAACGCATCGCAAAATTCTTTGATAAACTCGATCAGGTGCTCGATATAACCGCCCGTCAATTATGCGATCGCTATGATTTTCAGAAAACCGCATTAGTGAAACAATTCCCATTGCTGATGTCACGATTGTGGAATGGCAGCGACATCCTAAAGCCCGACCAAACAATAGAAAGTGTGATCAACCAAGGCACTCTCGGTATCGGTTTTATCGGTCTGGCAGAATGTCTGGTTGCCCTCACCGGGAAACATCATGGCGAATCACGCGAATCGCAGGCGCTCGGGTTGAAAATCATATCGCACATGCGCAGCCGCGTTAATGAATATTCCGAAAAATATCAGCACAACTTCTCGGTTCTGGCCACTCCGGCCGAAGGCTTGTCCGGCAAATTCACGCAACGTGACCGCAAATCATTCGGGATATTGCCCGGCATAACCGACAAGATTTATTATACCAATTCCAATCATGTGCCGGTATACTATCACTGCTCCCCTCGCCATAAAGCGGAGGTCGAGGCTCCATATCATGAGCTTACAGGCGGAGGCCATATATTCTATGTTGAGATAGACGGCGATGCCACGCATAATCCCAAGGCGATTGCCGATATTGTAGACCTTATGGATCAATATAATATCGGATATTGCTCAGTGAACCACAATCGCAACCGATGCATGTCATGCGGATATGAAGATGCCAGCGATCATCTTGAAATATGTCCGAAATGCGGCAGTAGCGACATAGACAAGCTTCAGCGTATCACCGGCTACCTTGTGGGTACGACCGATCGCTGGAACAATGCCAAACTTGCCGAACTCAATGACCGTGTAGTGCATAAATGATATAAAGAAGTGATAAATACGAATGACGAAAAAGTGAAACTTCGTGTGGTCGATATTGTCGACGGCACAACGGTAGATGGTCCGGGAGTCCGGACCTCTATCTATTTCGCCGGGTGCGAACATCACTGTCCCGGATGTCAGAACCCTATGACCTGGGATCACACGGCCGGACGGGATATGACTGTTGCAGAGATTCTGCGGACAATCGATGAAAATGATTTCGATGTTACATTTTCCGGAGGAGATCCTCTCTATCAGGTGGAGCCGCTGGTCAGTCTTGCGAAAGAGATACGCAGGCGAGGTAAGACAATCTGGTGTTTCACCGGTTTTGTTTTTGAGGAAATCCTCGCAAACAGCCGTCTTTCAAAAATATTGCCATACGTCGAAGTGATGGTCGATGGACCGTTCATTGAATCACAGCGTGACATTGAATTGCTATTCCGCGGTTCGACAAATCAGCGACTGATCAATGTGGCGGATACAGTCGCATCCGGGCACACCGTGCTTTGGACATCTGATTTTTAATCCCCATTATTTTTAACCTATCAAATGATAGTTATGGATTAGTTGCGTATAATCCCGTTAGTATTGGAAATATATGAACGGAACTATTTCTCCTTTGCGTTGTATGACAATGAAAATCAGCAATGCGAGCACTAGAGCTTGGGCAATAAGGGGAGATGCATTATATATTGACTTCATTTTGGCTGTCATCCGTTCAGGCATATAATGCATCAAATAGGCAACCGCCATCACGATGATGATAGCGGCATACCCTTCCCAAAACTGAGGAGCTACATCCCAATGAAAATTGTCACTGATCTGTGTCCACATCTCTCCTACTTTATCAAGAGATTTTGCGCGGAAGAAAACAAAACTTACCGCTATCAAATTGAACGTGATGAAAATGTTGAAAGCACGACGCCACCAACGGTTGCGATTTCCCGTCTTAACATGAGGCAAAACCTGACGAATCGTTTTGTGTCCGACAAGAAAAAGCCCCTGCAGGGCGCCCCATATCAGATACATCCATGAAGCGCCATGCCACAAGCCTCCCACTATCATAGTGGTCATTAGGTTAAAGTGGTGTCGTAGCTTCCCACATCGGTTACCTCCGAGTGGGATGTAAACATAATCACGCAGCCATGTCGACAACGATATGTGCCAGCGATGCCAAAATTCAGTAGGACTTTGTGATTTAAACGGAGAGCGGAAGTTGTCAAGGAACTGATAGCCCATGAGCAGCGCAAGACCGATCGCCATATCGGTATACCCAGAAAAATCACAGTATAATTGAATCACAAATCCATATACCGCAATCATCACTTCAAAGCCGGAATATAACGCAGGATTGTCAAAGACACGATCGACAAAATTGACACTGATAAAATCGGCTACAAGCACTTTTTTAAAGAGTCCGCACATTATCAGGAATAGACCTTCGCTTGTCATGGCGCGGCTGGCTACCGGATTCGTCATCACTTGTGGCAACATATCTTTTGCTCTCACGACTGGTCCTGCCAGCAACGGAGGGAAAAATGTAAGATAGAAAGTATATGCAAGAAAGTCACGGCAAGCCGGGATGACTCCTCGATAAATATCTACTATATAGCTGATCGACCGGAATGTAAAAAAAGATATACCGGCAGGAAGAACGATATCGAGAGCATCGAAATCGCGACCGGTGAAATTTGCAAATGTTTCGTAAATGAGGTTGAAATACTTGAACCATACGAGCATCCCTATATTGATGACCACATTCATAGTCACTACAAGGCGTTTCTGCCAATTGTGTCCGCAGCGATCCATAAGGATGCCGAGCAGATAATCGCTGACACATACGCCCAGGAGTATGAAGCAGTATTCAGCCGATGACTTGTAATAGAAATATAGAGAAAACGCGGTGACAAACAAGAACTTGGCTGTACGGTGTTTTCGCATCAGCTGATATACTGCGATAAACACCGCAAAAAGCATCAGAAACAATCCGGTATTAAACATCAGTGGATTATACTGATCATATTTCAGCAAGCCGAGCAGATTATCTAAATTGATTAAAGAATCAGACATGGAATGAGGCGTAAATTTGACGGCGATGAATGACCTGACCGATTTGACTTATTTATCGAATTGAGTGAAGGCTTCATGCAAAGCCTGATACATTAGCAATCCCTGGAGCTTATACCCCTTATAGCTGTGATGGATGCGATCGCCGCTGAACAATCCATCTTTGATCCACTTATTTGAAGCGCCATCGCCTCCGGCGACTGTATACCAGTCGTAGACCGGGATATTATTGGCTCTCCCATAGTCTATTATGACATCTCTTACACGCTCTACGTTATCATTGATCCGATAACCTTTTACGCGGCGTGTCGAACTGCGGCGGCGTTTTTTCTTTTTACGGCCTTTGACAGTTGTATATGTAATGCGTTGACACTCCATCGGAGTTACAAGCAGTATGGCGGCATCGGGATTGGCATTGCGGATATTGCTGACAAGACGGTCTATTTCAGTTTTAATATATCCGGCATCAAAACGTCCGAATGCCTCATTGGTGCCGAGCGATATGATCACAAGATCGGGATGTAGAGGCGCTATTCCCTCGCCTATTTTCCCGATACGGTTATACGTGCCGTAAGTAGCGCCATTGTTGCCAATGGTATGGTAAAATAAGCCCGGACGTTTGCCTGATAGGTTTGCACCGAAAAGTGTAAGATCGCCGGCGGAATCAAAATAAATCCGTGCGGATGTGACTTCGCGCGACAAGGAGATATGAGTATAGTTCTTTGATGGTTCCGCGACAAAAGGAATGAGTTTGCCATCGGCATCAGCAACGGAAGTAACATAAAACTGTCCGTTATGAAACACGGTGATTGCCGAGAAAGGATTATAATCATCCTTTTCAGACGTTGCCACAAGAAAATTTGATTTTGGATTGACCGGAGTGATGGAAGTGCCGGTAAAACCCATGGTGCGAGGCCATACCTGACTCATAAGTTTTACGGCGTTCCAATTTAGCGTGCTTGAGAACGTATAGTCGACAGGCTGGTTCGTCGAACTTAATCTGAGCGGCGTGATCAGTCCGCGCCCCGCATTGCCATAATCGTATTGAAGATTGTTTCGCACTTCCGAAGTAGCGAAATCGGCCTGCAAATGACTGTCACCGATGTGGATGATATTGACCGGATTTGTCGTAACCCGTGTCAAAGCACTCCGGAGTTTTGTCCAGTCAGCGCCATTAAATAAGATATGATTCTTGCCTTTTTTAATGAATGACGGTACAACAATGTCAA
>CAJJOX010000151.1 GCA_905193485.1 uncultured Porphyromonadaceae bacterium
ACGAGGAACCGGCTGTAATCCGCACGTTCCTTGACAACTATCGCGATCAGCTCAAAGGCAAGGTGCTTTATCCGTTCTGTACTTCATACGAAAGCCCTATGACAGAAGCTGACGCAACATTGAGAAAAGGTTATCCCGACTATAACTGGAAGACAGGTCTTCGTTTTCCGGCTGATTCAAAACAGATAAAGACATGGATCGAACAATGAAAACCGTCACGCTTAACAATGGCGTTGAAATGCCACAAATCGGTTACGGAGTGTATCAAGTCACTCCGGCCGAGTGTGAGCGTTGTGTCAGTGATGCCCTTAAAACAGGGTATCGTATGATTGATACAGCTCAGGCTTATCACAACGAAGAAGGTGTCGGCGCCGCAGTGAGAAACAGTGGTATTTCCCGCACGGATCTGTTTCTTGTGTCAAAGGTCTGGATATCAAACTACGGGTTTGACAAAACGCTTGCATCTATTGACGAGAGCCTGCGCAAACTCGGCACTGATTACATCGATCTGATGCTTCTCCATCAGCCGTTCTGCGATCGTTACGGGGCATATCGTGCTCTTGAAGCTGCATATAAGGAAGGTAAACTCCGTGCTATCGGCGTGAGCAATTTCTACCCTGACCATTTCATCGACCTCGCAAGTAATGTGGAGATAGTTCCGGCGGTCAATCAGGTTGAGACTCACGTTTTCGACCAGCAAATCGCGGCTCGGAAATACATGAAAGAGTTCGGCACTCATATAATGGCGTGGGCTCCTCTTGCCGAAGGACGCAATAATTTCTTCACGAATCCGGTTCTTGAGTCAATCGGAAAGAAATATGGCAAGAGCGTGGCACAGGTGGCCCTGCGCTGGCTCCTGCAACGTGACGTAATAATCATACCCAAGTCCACCCACATCGAGCGAATGGAACAAAATCTTGACATACTCGATTTTGCTCTCAGCGATGCTGATATGGAGGAAATCGCGCGTCTTGACACCGGCAAAAGCCTATTTTTCGACCACCACGATCCCGAAGTGGTGAAAATGTTCATGGGCTGGCGCTGAAAGAAATATATCTCCCCGACAAAACAATGAAAGGCCCCGGAAAATGCAATATCCGCGGGCCTGTCTTGCCATTATTTAGAGCCGTCGTTGTCTGCTGTCGTAACGCCCTGCTTCACAAAGGAGGCTGCACCTATGCAGGCACAGCCTCCCGTTAAAGATTGTGGTATTGTCGGGGACGTCAGATCCAACGAACGTAGGCGAAGTCCTGACGGTGAGGTAGATTGGGATTTACGGGGTAGAGGCGGTATCCGTAACGGAAGACACCGGCATCGGAAATCTTTTCGTTAAGCTTATATGTCAGCACTCCGTTTTCATCGGCGACAACTTTGAACGGTTTCACTTCAAAGAGTCGTTCAACTCCGTTTTCAACGCGATATGACACATATTCGAGTCCGACGCTGCGACCAAGTCCGTTGGTGTCGACCTTTGCCTCAACAGTGAATGTGTTGCCTGTTGTTGAGCTCTTTGGCCCTTCGGTTTTGAAATCAAGCACTTTCACACCATCCCAAGCATCGACGAATTTGTATTTCCAATCGACGATTTCTTTTGCAAGAGCATAGCCATTGGCTTCAAGAGCATGGAAACGTTTTGCTTCGGGATCGTAGAAACGATTGATATAGTCGTCGATCATGCGCTTCATGGTGAAATGGGGAGCTATGTGACCGATTGAACCTTTGATATACTGAATCCATTCGGGAGAATAGCCCTTGGAATTCTTGGCAAAGTAGAGCGGGATGATCTCCGTTTCAAGCATTGAGTAGATTGTTGCAGCATCAAGGCGATCCTGCTGAGCCTGATCGGTGTAGGTGCGTTTATCCGTGAGAGCCCATCCGGCCTTTTCATCGAAACGATAACCTTCATACCACCATCCGTCGAGTACGGAGAAGTTGAGGACACCGTTCATTTCAGCCTTTTCTCCTGATGTGCCTGAAGCCTCAAGTGGGCGCGTCGGCGTGTTGAGCCAGATGTCAACTCCGGTCACAAGACGTTTGGCAACCACCATGTTGTAATCCTCGAGGAAAATGATCTTACCGAGGAACTGGGGCATGCGCGAGATTTCCATGATGCGTTTGATCAGTCCCTGTCCGGCGCCGTCAGCGGGGTGTGCTTTTCCGGAGAAAACAAACTGTACGGGGAATTGCTCGTTGTTGACGATTCGAGCCAGACGGTCGAGATCGGTGAAGAGCAGATGAGCGCGTTTGTAGGTGGCGAATCGGCGCGCGAAACCAATGATCAGTGCATTGGGGCTCATCTTTTCAATGATTTTCATCACTGCCGACGGATCACCCTGATTGGCGAGCCATTTTTCTTTAAAGTCGCGTTTGATAAAGTTGATGAATTTGTTCTTCATCCGTAAGCGCATGTTCCAGATGGCTTCATCGTCAACATTGAATATTTTTGACCAGTAGGCCGGATCGCTCTGGTGATCAAACATTTCTTCGCCGAGATTCTTTGCATAGAATTCTTTCCATTCCGAAGCGGCCCAAGTAGGCATGTGCACGCCGTTGGTGACGTAGCCGACGTGGCTTTCTTCCCAAGAATAACCTTTCCAAATGCCGGCGAACATTTTCTTGGAAACTTCACCATGGAGCCAGCTGACGCCATTGGCTTCCTGACAAGTATTGAGCGCGAACACACTCATGGAGAAGCGCTCGTTGGTGTCGGGATTCTCACGGCCCATATTCATGAGGTCGGCCCAGGAAATGCCCAGTTTGTCAGGGAATTCATACATGTATTTTCCAAAAAGATTCTCGTCGAAGTAGTCGTGTCCGGCTGGAACGGGAGTGTGAACGGTGTAGAGCGAAGAAGCGCGGACAAGTTCGAGCGCCTCCTGGAATTCAAGACCTTTTCCCTGAACGTAGTCGACAAGACGCTGCAGATTGAGGAGGGCTGCATGGCCTTCGTTGCAGTGATAGAGAGTGGAGTTTACTCCAAGTTTCTGGAGCATCAGCACGCCGCCGATGCCAAGAAGGTATTCTTGTTTCAAGCGGTTTTCCCAATCGCCGCCATAGAGTTTATGGGTGATCTGACGGTCGAACTCGCTGTTCATGTCGAAGTCGGTGTCAAGCAGATAGAGCTTTATGCGGCCGACATTGACACGCCAGACGTGGGCATAAATGATGCGACCGGGATAAGGAACCTCGAGGATCATCGGATGACCTTCAGAATCGTTGACTTGTTCGATAGGAAGCTGGTTGATGTTCTGAGGCTCATAATTGGCCACCTGCTGTCCATCGACAGAAAGTGATTGCGTGAAATAGCCATAACGGTATAGGAAGCCGACGGCTGTCATGTCAACGCAGCTGTCCGATGCTTCTTTAATGTAGTCGCCGGCAAGGACACCAAGACCGCCCGAGTAAATTTTCAGGCAGTTGCAAAGTCCATATTCCATTGAGAAATAAGAAACCGAAGGAACGTCCTTGCGCATAGGTTTGCTCATGTAATCCTTAAATGAGGCGTAAACCTTGTCTATCCGTCCCATCATTTCATCGTCGTTCATGATTTCAGCAAGACGGTCGGAACTGATACGCTGAAGCACCATGACCGGATTTTCACCGGTTGAGCGCCAAAGATCAGGATTGATGTCGCGGAAAAGAGCTTTAGCCTCACTATTCCACACCCACCATAGGTTGTGAGAAATTACATCAAGAGGTTTCAGGCGTAACGGAAGCTCCGCAATCACAGTGGTGTCGTGGAAGATGGGAGCATTCGTCTGACTAACTTTAATTTTCATATTTTTCTTTGATTTGGATTATCTAATTATTTGGTAAGAAATTATAGCCGGTTGTCGGTGATGCGTTTATGCTCGTTGGCAAGCGCAATGTCGAAAGCTTTAAGGTAATGGTCGATAAACAGGCTCCAGTTGGCTTTTGATGCCGTGGACATAGCTTTTGCTCTGATTTCCTGTGATGCCACATTGTCGCAGCATGTGAGGAATTTAACTGAACGTGCTATACTGTCGACCACGGCGGGATAATTGCCGTCGTTACGTTCGGCGACAAATACGCCGGAGCTGTCGAAGCTGTCTTCAAAGTTGTGAAGAATCCATTGTCCGAATCCGCTGAGCGATGTGGTCAATGTAGGAACGCCGAATGCGATACTTTCGAGCGGAGTATAGCCCCAGGGCTCATAATATGACGGAAATACGGTCGCATCCATGCCGATAAGCAACTGATAATAGGTGAGATTGAAAATACCGTCGTTTCCGTTGAGGTAGCAAGGCACATAAATCACAGTTGTGTCTGTGTCTGTTTCGTTCCGAAAGCCGATGGAGTGTATGCGGTTGATTATGGGATCGGTGTCAGGATTATGCAGAGAGTGGGTGATCACCGGATTATCAAGACGTGTCACGCGGTTTTGTGCCAGTGAATTCTTTAAATCGTCGCGAGCATCGCCGCTCCAAGCGGGAACCATTACATAAGCAAGCACCTTGCGACAAGGTTTAAATCCGTCGAGCTGCCTTATGGCATCAAGGAAAAGATCAATTCCTTTGTTGCGGTATTCACAGCGACCGGACGTGCATATTATAAATGTGTCATTGCCGAAGTGTATGCCGGTCAGGGATGATGCAACTTCAAGCAGTGTGCGGCGTGCGGTGTGACGGCAAGTCTTAAATTTTGTTTTTGCCGGCACGAAATTGGGCTCGAAGCCGTTTGGCGTCACCACATCTGGTGTGCGGCCAAGCAATTGAGTGCATTCTTTAGCCGTGATGTCGCTCACTGTGGTGAAGCAGTCAGCCTGGACTGCCGCCGTTTTCTCAAGAGAGTGCTTAGACTGCATGTTGAGCTCCCGGGCCATCTGATTGCCGTCATAGCCCGGAAGATAGTCGTAGAGAGGCTTGCCGTTGCCGCAAATGCTACGGCCTATGGATGTCGCGTGTGTCGTGAATATGGTGGCTACTTCGGGGAGTTTCCATTTGGTGTAGAGAAGAGCCATGCCGGTTGTCCATTCATCGAAGTGGGCAATTATGTTTTTGCCCTTAACGCCCGAAAAACGGCAAATGCTTTCAATTACAAGTCCGGCTGCATGAGAGAAAGCACAAGCTTCATCGTAATCGCCATATGCATGGAGTGAATCCACACCGTAAAGATTCCACATGAGGCCATAGAATTCGTTTTTTACGGCATACATTCCATCAAATTTAACTAAAATGGCTATTGGCTTGCCGGGAATGTCCCAGCGCCCGGTGCGTATGGAAACACCTTCGGGCAGATCCGCCGCTTTTTTCCATTCCTTGAGCACCGATGCGGATTCGAGGAAAAAGGGTGATGGAGACTCGGGAGTCCATACATCAGGTCCAATAAAAATGAGTTTATCCTTGTATAACTTTTGCAGGCTTTTTGCTTTGGTAGACAGCACTGTATAGATGCCGCCAACTTTATTGCACACCTCCCAGGAGGTTTCGATGAGCAAATCTACATCGACATTGGATTCATTCATAAATTGCTGCTATATAAAATTTCCGCGCAAAGATAGTCATTTTTAAT
>CAJJOX010000152.1 GCA_905193485.1 uncultured Porphyromonadaceae bacterium
CAGGCCAGGACATCGTAAATCGTTGCGACAACGCGTTCAACACTCACTGTGGCAACCAGTAACAACCGACATATACGCCCCCATTTCACACCATTGCGCATCGTCCTATGGACGGTGGCATTGGCTATTATGGTCTGTGGCACTTCGTCCTGGGCACAATACTACAAGTCGGAACTTCCGCCACCGGCTCCTCCGGCGAGCACATCGCCGCCTCCACTTTCTCAAATTGATTCGATAATGCTGCCTTCGCCCGTGCAGCAGACCGTTCCGCAAACCTATGAGGAACTGATGGGGCAGGAATTCTCAGCCGATCTTGCCACGCCATCCAACATCACGACTCAAGCTGAATTCGACCCGGAAACGGGTTGTTACATTATACGCACGCGCGTGGGCGACATGGACATCGCGACTCCATTCATCATGTCGGAGGCACAATACAACAACTGGCAGATGCGCAAATCGATGCAGGAATATTATCGTCAACGCAACGCCGAACTTCTCACCGAAAAAGGCGACAGAAAACCATTTGACATCCTTGACATGAATTTCGCACTCGGGCCATTGGAAAAGATCTTCGGCCCCGGAGGTGTCAGCCTGAAGACACAAGGATCCGTTCAGATCGATATGGGCATAAAGTCAACCAAAACCGACAACCCCGCGTTATCGCTCAACTCGCGCCGCAAGACTTTTTTCGATTTCAATCAGAAGATTCAGGCCTCAATCGCCGCATCGGTCGGCGACCGTCTGAATTTCAACATGACCTACAACACCGACGCCACCTTTGATTTCGATTCCAAAAACATCAAGCTTCAATATGAGGGCAAGGAAGACGACATTGTGAAAAGCATTGAAGCAGGCAACGTCAGCATGACCACCGGCTCACAGCTCATACGAGGCAGCACTGCTCTCTTCGGCATCAAGACCAAATTGCAGTTCGGTCGTTTGACTGCCACCGCACTCATTTCACAACAGAATTCAGAATCACGTTCGATCAGCACAAAAGGCGGTGTACAGACCACGCCATTCTCAATCACTGCTGACAACTACGACCAGAACCGCCACTACTTTCTGGCTCATTTCTTCCGCGACAACTACGATCGTTTCGCATCCAAACTCCCTTACGTGTCGTCGGGCGTACAGATCACCCGTGTCGAAGTGTGGGTCACCAACAAAAACAGCAACTTCAATCAGAGCCGTAACGTCGTGGCATTCATGGATCTTGGCGAAAGCTCCCATCTGGCCAACAATTACTGGCAGGGAAACACCTCGCTTCCAAATCCGGCCAATGCATCAAACAACCTTCTTTCGACGATCAAGACCGATTATCCCGACGCTCGCAACATCAGCTCAGTCACACAAGCCTTGGCACCTCTCGCCGCTTACGGCATTGAAGGCGGCCATGACTATGAGAAAGTCGAGAGCGCTCGTCTGCTGGGAGAAAGCGAATACACTGTCAACACCACGCTCGGCTATATCTCGTTTAAAAGCCAGATGAACCCCGACGATGTTGTAGGCATCGCATTTGAATACACCTATAACGGAAAAGTCTATCAGGTGGGGGAATTTTCATCGGATATCACTCAGACCGACCGCTCTCTCTACGTGAAAATGCTTAAGGGAACCACCGTAGCCACCCAGCTTCCTGTGTGGGACCTTATGATGAAAAACGTATATTCCCTCGGCGCTTATCAGTTGCAAAGCAACAACTTCAAACTGCAGATAAAATATCTGTCAGACACAACCGGAACGCAAATCAACTACCTTCCTGTGCCCGGCATATCCGACGTGCCGCTTCTTCAGGTGATGAATCTCGACCGCCTCGATTCCAACCAGGGCTCGAATGCCGACGGATTTTTCGATTATATCGAGGGCTACACGATCCAATCGTCAACCGGCAAAGTGATATTTCCTGTCGTCGAGCCATTCGGTTCTCATCTTGCCGCCAAAATCGGCAATCCGGCTATAGCTGAACGCTATGTCTATCAGGAACTCTATGACTCGACGCTCGTCGTGGCACGACAGTTTGCCGACAAGAACAAATTCATGCTCGTCGGTGAATATCAGGCATCGGCCGGTTCGCAGATACGCCTCAATGCCATGAACGTACCTCGCGGTTCAGTGGTGGTGACGGCAGGCGGCGTAGTGCTCACTGAAAACAGCGACTACACCGTCGACTATTCAATGGGTATAGTCACAATCACCAACCAGAGTATCATTGATTCGGGACAAAACATCAGTGTCACTCTTGAAAATCAGTCGCTCTTCTCCATGCAGCGTAAAACACTTCTCGGACTCGACTTGAGCTATGCCTTCAACAAAGATTTCACCATCGGAGGGACACTTCTTCATTATGGAGAGAAAGCGCTCACTGAAAAGGTGAATATTGGCGATGAAATTGTCAACAACACCATGTGGGGAGTCAACTTTTCCTACAACAAAGAATTCATGTGGCTGACCAACCTCATCAACCGAATCCCTACCGTCAACGCCACAGCACCTTCACGACTATCGCTACAAGGCGAATTTGCCCAGCTCATACCTCACGCACAGAAAAGCGGCTCCAACAAGGGCAGCTCCTTTATCGACGATTTTGAATCGGCTCAGACCGGAATCGACCTCCGTTCGCCATATTCATGGTTTCTCGCCTCAACCCCATACGACAACGGAGCTTCGGCACTATTTCCGGAAGCCGCCCTGAGCAACAACGTGGACTACGGGAAAAACCGCGCACTGCTCAACTGGTATTTCATTGACCGCATGTTCACCTCCCGCAACTCCTCGCTCGCGCCCGGTTACATAAGAAGTGATCTCAAACAACTCTCAAATCCTTACGTGAGAGAGATCACAATGCGAGAGATATATCCTGAACGACAACAGACCTATGGCGAATCTTCAACCATACAGACTCTCAACCTTTCTTTCTACCCCCGTGAACGCGGCCCTTACAATCTTGACGCAACCGGCATCGATCAGGACGGCTATCTCACCAGCCCCGAAAAGCGTTGGGGCGGAATCATGCGCAAGCTTGACAACACCAACTTCGAGCAAAGCAACATCGAATATGTTCAGTTCTGGCTCCTGAATCCATTTCTTGATCCCGAAAACCCCAACTATGAAGGAGGTGACCTTTACATCAATCTCGGAGAACTGTCCGAAGATATTCTCAAAGACGGACTCAAATCATATGAAAACGGCCTTCCCTATAATGGCGGAACCGATCACACCACCACAACCGTATGGGGACGCGTCAGCACAGAAAACTCGCTCACTTATGCTTTCGACAACAGTGACCAGTCACGGCTCAATCAGGACGTAGGCCTTGACGGGCTCCGTAACGATGACGAATTCTCTTTCCCATCCTACTCCTCTTATCTCGAAGCACTGCGTCGCAACATCTCGACTGCTACAGCTGAACGATGGGAGGCCGACGCATTTTCTCCACTTAACGATCCGGCAGGCGACAACTATCACTTCTATCGTGGCTATGACTACGACGATCAACGCCTCGGGGTGCTTGAACGCTATAAACGCTATAACGGCGTAGAAGGTAACTCACTCTCACCCGACGATGCTCCCGACCCATTATATCAGTCATCACGTGCGCTGCCCGATGTCGAGGACATCAATCAGGACAACACACTCAGCGAATACGAACGCTATTATCAATATCGTATTTCAATCAGACCCGAAGATCTGGTTGTCGGTCGTAATTATATCACTGACAAGCAAGTGTCGGTTGTGGCCACACGCGACGGCAGCGAACAGACCGTCGAATGGTATCAGTTTAAGGTGCCTCTGAGCGACTATGAGAAAATCGTAGGATCGATCAACGGCTTCTCGTCAATACGTTTCATGCGTTTATTCCTCACCGGATTCAAAGCCACCACCCATATGCGATTTGCATCGCTCGAACTGGTGCGAGGCGAATGGCGCTCATATGATTTCAACCTCAACAGCCGCGGAGACGCGCCTGCCGACGGACAACTCGATGTATCGGTGGTCAACATTGAAGAAAACTCCGGGCGCACACCGGTCAATTATGTGCTTCCGCCCGGCGTGACCCGTATTTCCGATCCCGGGCAGTCGCAAATCGTACAGCTCAACGAACAGTCTCTGTCGCTTACAGTTTCCGATCTGAAAGCCGGCGATGCACGTGCCGTATACCGCAACACATCCCATGATCTCCGCAATTACAAACGCCTTCAGATGTGGGTACACGCCGAAGCTCCCATCGATGACCGCACGGCATTGCGTAACGGAGATCTATCGGTGTTTATACGCATCGGTTCCGACGTAAAAAACAACTATTATGAATATGAAGTGCCGCTGCGGCTGACACCGGCCGGTCATTATGCCGACACGCAAAACGACCGATTCATCGTTTGGCCTGAAGACAACTTCATGAATATAACACTTCAGAATCTCGTTGAGCTTAAGAAAGAACGCAACGCCGCCAAGCGGGCCGAACAGCCCGGTGTAGGGTTCGGCATCCTGTACACCGGTCAGGATCCCGATCATCAAAACAACCGCATCGCTGTTATGGGCAATCCTTCGCTGAGCGACATACGCGTGATGATGGTGGGTGTCCGCAATAATTCAGCCACAACAAAAGATGGCACCGTCTGGATCAACGAGCTGAAAGTAACCGATTTTGAATCAGAAGGCGGATGGGCCGCCGAAGGCACAGCGTCGCTGGCGCTATCCGATATCGCGACAATCAACCTGGGAGCCCATTATGAAAGTGCCGGATTCGGCGGAGTCGACCAGAGCCTCAACGAACGCCGTATGGACGACTTCTCACGTTATAGCTTGGCCGTGCAGGCCGATCTCGGTCGTTTCCTTCCAGAGAAAGCCAAACTGCGGGCTCCCATATTTTACTCTATGACCAAAGAAAAGACCACCCCGAAATATAACCCTCTCGACCAGGATGTCAGACTCAAAGACGCCCTCGAGGATGCCACTCCCGCCGAACGCGATTCGATCAATGCATACGCCATCGAGCATTCCACACAACAGAATTTCAGCATATCAGGGTTGCAATTCGATGTCCGGAGCAAAAATCCAATGCCTTGGGATCCGGCCAACTTCACATTTAACTTCTCATTCAACAAGACCTCGAAAACCGATCCTACGACCGAATACGAAAACATCAATGACTACAGAGGGAGCTTCCAGTATTCCTACACCCCTTACATCAAGGGCATCAAGCCATTCTCACGTTTGAAAGGGAAATCCAGAGGCATCAAGTTTCTCAAGGACTGGGAGCTGAACTGGTTTCCCAACTCCATTTCGTTCCTGACGTCAATGTCACGCTACTACTATGAACAGCAAACCCGCAGCGCAACTGATGTCAATTTCCGCATGCCGGTTTCCGTAAGCAAAAACTTCCTTTGGGACCGACAACTCGCCATCACCTGGAATCTCACCAAATCGTTAAACATGACTTTCAACTCCAACACGTCGGCTCGCATTGAAGAGCCTGTAGGAGCAGTCAACAAGAAGCTCTTCCCCGCCAAATCTCGCGAATGGC
>CAJJOX010000153.1 GCA_905193485.1 uncultured Porphyromonadaceae bacterium
GCAATGGTTGCCGGATTGCGCGGATCGTCTTCGGGGATACCGGCCTCTACTTTTCCGACCAGGTCGGCTCCGACATCGGCGGCTTTTGTGTAGATGCCGCCACCTACTCGGGCAAACAGTGCCTGAGTCGAAGCTCCCATACCGAAAGTGAGCATGGTGGTGGTGATCATAGTGAGTTTTGCGGTGCCGTCAAGCCCTAAAGGAACACAGTTGAGAAGCACATACCAGAATGAGATGTCGAGAAGACCGAGCCCCACAACCACGAGTCCCATTACGGCACCCGAACGGAATGCGACTTTCAAGCCTGAATTGAGTGACTGACGGGCGGCGTTGGCTGTGCGGGCCGAAGCGTAGGTGGCTGTTTTCATGCCGAGGAAACCTGCCAGACCGCTAAAAAAGCCACCGGTGAGGAATGCTATCGGCACCCATTTGTTCTGCACGCCGAATCCATAGGCCATGATAGAAAAGAGCACTACAAGGCATATGAAAACAATTGTCACGATTTTGTACTGTTGGCGGAGATAGGACATGGCGCCTTTGCGTACATGTGATGCTATTTTACGCATCTGGTCGGTGCCTTCATCCTGTTTCTTCATCCAACGGAAGAAATAGTAGGCGAGCGCCAGAGCCACGACGGATGCCGCCGGCACAAGCCAAAACAGGAGATTTTCCATTAGTTGAAACGATTTAAGGATTAATGATTATTCAGATTGTTTTAATTTGTTTCAAAGATAATCACTTTATTTGATTTTTCCGACTAAAATGTCTGAAATCTCCGGATAACCCGTTTATGCGTTGTTGCCGGATCCGGTTGTCCGGTTCGATCTGATGATGTAATTGCTTTTTTGTTTAATGGTTGGGTTGCGGGGATTGGAATAATTGAGTAATTTTGTTGGTGTTATGACAGAGTTTAACCGATTTCAGCAGATAAAACGACGGTTGTTCGCGATGCGCAATGGCGTTGTGGCCGATGCTTTGCGACACGGAGGATCCCCGTTCCGGATTATTTTTGGCGTGAATATGCCTCAATTGGTGGAGATTGCAGCCGAAGAAGGCCCTGATATGGCGCTGGCACGAAAGTTGTGGAGCAATACCTCTACGAGAGAGAGTATGCTCCTTGCTCCGATGATGGTTGATGTGGCCGGGTTTGAGCCTGATGAAGCCCGTCGGTGGATAGCTTCTGTGCCATCGCCTGAAATAGCGGATAATCTGGTGCATAAGCTGCTGCGACACATGAGATGCAGTTATGACCTCGCTCGGGAAGCGGCGCAAAGCGATAATGAGATGCAAAGATATGTGGCGATGCGCATGTTATGGCACTATTTATGGGTTTATCCACAACAAGTGCGTGCGTTGGCCGAAGCGGAAATATCCCGCGATTGCAGTCTTACGCGTCAGGTAGCGCTACAGATTGTTGATGAACTTGATTTTATGGCGGAAGAAGACGAATGCCGACAGTGAAATAAGACCATTATTTGCCTCTGCGGAGCCATCGGTCGGTCAGGAACCGACGCATAGGTTCGTCGTAGTATCTCAGCGCAATCCATGCGATAGCGGGTATCGCCACAAAAATACAGCCCATCACCGGTATCGCGCTGTCGAAAGTGATATTGTTTGACCACACCCAGCTATAAAAGAGATACATGATGGGATAATGAACGATATAGACCGGATAAGATAGATTGCCAAGCCCTTCGCATATGGCGGTTGAGAATCGGTCGGTGGTGACACCGCTTGCGCCGATCCATA
This sequence comes from uncultured Porphyromonadaceae bacterium, assembly GCA_905193485.1. Taxonomy (GTDB): domain Bacteria; phylum Bacteroidota; class Bacteroidia; order Bacteroidales; family Muribaculaceae; genus Paramuribaculum. The sequence goes on from CAJJOX010000153.1 coordinate 1,750, forward strand.
CTATGGTCGGAAGAATGATGAATGTGCAGAGAAGATCATAGGCGGCGTTCAGACGAGATATTTCGCCGTCGGGGGTGATGTAGGGTGCGACACATACGGCGAGAAGCAGCGCCGAACATATCCAGAAGGAGCCTTTGATGCTGTTGCGCGATTTGAACCCTCGGGTCATGAGCAAGCCTGTGCCAAAGCAGAAACTGACGTGGCAGAGTCCTCCGACCAGTCCGCCGCAAGGAATTATATCCCAGCCGAGTACGCTCCAGCCATACCCCATGGTGTAGCCGCCTGAAAAATTAGCGAAAGTGCATGCTGCAAGTCCGATACCCGATACCGCCACAAACACACGTAGCCATCTGGTGGAAAAACGGTGAAGGAATATCGCATAGAAAATGCTCGCGATATATTCGAAAAACAATGACCATTGCGGACCGTTGAGCGGGAACATTTCAGCATTGCCGCGGACATCCATTATGGTATGTGGTATGGCAGGAATCAGAATAAGGCCGCAAACCAATGCGATGACAAGTGATTCCACCGGCATCTGCGTGCCGTCCCAGCGCACACTTCCTTGTATGATATAAGCCGCCGCGCCAAGAATCATGGCAAGAATGACCATCGGATGCAAGCGGATCACGCGTCGAAGCATAAAGCGACCCGGCGTCATGTTGCCGTTGCGCCAGCGACTGTCGTAGGCATAACCGATTACGAATCCCGAGAGGATGAAGAAGAAATCAACAGCAAGGTATCCGTGATTCATCATCTGTGTTTGCCATCCGGTGCTGAAGGCTTCGCCGAAATGGAAAAAAATCACGATGAGAGCGCCCATGCCGCGCAGTCCGTCAAGAAGATTATAGCGGGGTTTGTCTGATAGCGGAGGTGTCAGAACGGTTGTCATTGTGGTAAAATGGGGTGATTCGATTATGTGATAATGGGTTGTGGCGATTAAACGACAAAAGGATGTTTTGCGTGTTTATTGTTTCTTTATGCCGGAAAGACGTTCGCTCAGAGCGACGCCGATGAGAATCAGTGCACAGCCGAGATAACCGACGAAAGACACTTCCTCGCCGAGATAGAGCCTTGAGGCTATGAGGGTTACAATCGGGCTTATATATAGGTAGTTTCCTGAAATTATTACACCAATACGTTTTACCGACATTGCCCAGAAACTGAATGCGAGCACAGAGCATACGATCGCGAGGAAGCAAAGGTTGCCGATGACCACGGGTGAGAAAATGACATCGAGCGGTGCAATTTTCGGTTCGATCGCAAAAAAAGGCAATGCGGTGATGACACCGTAGAAAAATGTTTTGCGGGTAATAAACCACACACTATATGTGGCGTTTAAAGGGCGCAGAAGTATTGAATAAATGGCGAAGCAAAGGGCGGCCAAAAGGGCGAGCATATCGCCCAAAGGATTGACCTGTACGACGAAACTGCTGTTGAAAATCACGCAGGCCACGCCTGAAAAGGCTATTAGCGAGCCGACCATAAAGCCTCGTGACGGGCGCTCGCTGCGATACATCAGTCCGATGAGCAATGCCGTGAGAATGGGCGATGTAGTGACGATGAGCGACACGTTGGTTACCAATGTGTAGTTCATGGCCGTATTTTCAGCGATGAAATAGACCGAACTGCCGCATATGCCTACAAGAAGCAATTTCATTTCGTCTGACCATGTGCGGGCAAAGAGAGGCCGGGGGCATATTATAAGCATGCATAAATATGCAATCGCGAAGCGATACACGTAGATTTCTACTGCACTAAGCCCGTGTGTGAGCAATACCTTTGTGTTTATGAAGGCTATCCCCCAGGCTGTTACGGCAATGAGGGCTCCGATATGAAACATCAGATTTGAGCCACGCCGATGAATGCGTCCGTAAGAACTGAGGTTTTTATCCATAAAATTGCATATTTTGATTATTGCAAAATTAATGATAAATTTGCATTTTATCAAAACAATGTGATGCCTGAATTTGTAATCTAAGATAGAAGTTTCAAGAGTTGATCGGCAAAACGTTCATTTGCAAATTATTCAGTTACGCAAATATATATTTACATTAAAAACATAACCAAGATGAAAAAGACAAGAATCTTCACAATCGGCGCATTGTCGCTATGTCTTCTCGGCTCAGCCGGATGTAACAGCATGACCAATATGGGTAAAGGTGCTCTGATCGGCGGCGGTGGCGGTGCCGGCCTCGGAGCTGGTATCGGAGCTCTGATCGGTGGTGGTAAAGGCGCCGGAATCGGTGCCGCGATCGGTGCTGCTGTGGGTGCCGGCGCGGGGACTCTCATCGGTCGCAAGATGGATAAACAGAAGCAAGAACTTGAACAGCAGCTTGCCGACAAGGCGGCAGTCGAAACCGTTACTGACCAAAACGGACTTGAAGCCATCAAAGTGACTTTCAACAGCGGCATCCTCTTTCCGACCAATGGCACGACACTCAACACGGCCGAGCGTCAATCCCTCGCCGGTTTTGCTACCAACCTCATCAACAACCCTGAAACCAACGTCCAGATTTTCGGTTACACCGACGACACGGGCACAATGCAGGTTAATGAACGTGTATCGACCGGTCGTGCCGATGCTGTCCGCAATTTCTTGGTCAATAGCGGTGTGGCCGCATCTCGTGTGACGGCACAAGGAATTCCGATGGCCGACTATGTCGCTTCCAACGCTACACCCGAGGGGCGTGCGCAGAACCGTCGTGTCGAAATCTACATCACAGCCAATCAGCAGATGATTCAGCAGGCCGAAAACGGTACGTTGAAATAATAGCGATTGACAAATCGAGCCGCCTGAATCGTAAACAGTGGCTTGATACGTAATAACGGATATACAAAATCAGCCGCCTTGGCAACTTGCTGAGGCGGCTGATTTTTTAATCGGGAGTCGTGAATATTATTCTTCGTTCATGAGGATCTCGAGCATTTTGATCGCTGACACCGGAATGCGGGTGCCAGGGCCGAAAATGGCCGATACACCTGCTTTATACAGGAAGTCGTAGTCCTGAGCCGGGATAACGCCTCCGGCTGTGACCATGATGTCTTCGCGGCCAAGTTTTTTAAGCTCGGCGATCACTTGCGGGATGAGCGTCTTATGGCCTGCGGCAAGAGAGCTGACGCCAAGGATGTGAACGTCATTTTCGACAGCCTGACGCGCAGCTTCGGCCGGGGTCTGGAACAGCGGACCCATATCAACGTCAAAGCCACAGTCGGCATAGCCGGTAGCCACCACTTTCGCACCACGATCGTGACCGTCCTGTCCCATTTTTGCAATCATGATACGGGGCTGGCGGCCTTCGCGTTTGGCGAATTCCTCACACATCTGTTGTGCCTTCTTGAAGTCGGCATCATTTTTGGTTTCGCTTGAATACACGCCTGAAATTGTTCGGATTACTGCTTTATAACGGCCGACGACTGCTTCGCATGCGTCGGAAATTTCACCAAGTGTGGCACGCAAACCGGCAGCCTTGACGGCGAGATCGAGCAGGTTGCCTTTTTTTGTGCGGACGCATTCCGTGATCGCTTCAAGTGCTTCTTTCACTTTGGCTTCGTCACGGTGAGCCTTTACGTCGTTAAGACGTTCGATCTGTTCCTTGCGCACCTCGGTGTTGTCGATTTCGAGAATATCGATCGGGTCTTCGTGGTCGAGGCGATATTTGTTGATGCCTACGATCGTCTGTCGTCCCGAGTCGATGCGGGCCTGCGTACGGGCCGAGGCCTCCTCGATACGGAGTTTGGGAAGACCTGTTTCGATGGCCTTGGCCATGCCGCCGCG
>CAJJOX010000154.1 GCA_905193485.1 uncultured Porphyromonadaceae bacterium
TCACTGTCACGGTCGAATCGGTCATCGTGGCGGTGGCTCCGAGGAAAAAGCCTTGACGGTTGTTGATGTTGGCCTGCTTGAACAATACCGCGATTTTGTCGGCTGCGAGATAACCGTTAAGCTGCACGTGGGCGAAATCGTCCATTGTGCCGGGTCGGTTGTCGATCTTGAATTTATACACGAAGAATCGGTCGTGTTGTGTGGCGTCGAAACGTATGGCGTCGAGTCGTGTTTCTCCGGATGCGAAGCCGTTGACTGCCGCCTGGATAAAGATGAGGGAGTCATTGCTGAATGTCAGGCTGGCATCGCTGAAAGTGATGTCTGATGTTTCGTCGAGATACGATGCGACGGGGTTGTCGCTGCCCGCGGTGATATTGGCGTAAAGTGGCGGGAGCGCGCGCTGCAGATCGGTCACATTGAAATCCTTGTCATCTATCTGACGGGCGAGGAGAGTGCCGGTGGCCGAGAGTCGTTCCATCAAAGTGTCGGGGCTGCACAGGGCGCGGACTTCGGCGTGGAAATCGCCCGCATCTATATCGGCTCTGGAGAGCGTGTCGGTGGCGTAGACCTTTGCTGTGGCGGCGTCCACGCTGATGATATCGGTGCCCATGGCCCATGACAGGCGTGTGATGTCCAGTTCGGCATCGATATCGCCGTTGCGGGGATTGTAATGTCCTGACGTATAGAGGTCGGTTGATCCTTTCATCGTGTCTTCGCTCAGTCCGAGAGCCTGAAGGTCGAGGTGGCGTATGTCGCCGGAGAGATCCCACTCATATCCGTCGGCCGTGATCCAGGCCGTCAGGTCGGCGTCGATATCGGCGTCGGTGTTGAACGAACTGATGCGGGCTACTGCGCGGCATGTGTCGAGTGTGGCGGTGAGGCTGACATTTTCGAGCTGCCGCCCGTTGATGGTTATATGGCGCAGGTCGATGTCGGCGGTTGCAGATGTGGGGCGGCGTGTGGGATCGTAGCCGTGTCCGTTTACTTTTGCCGTGGCGGTGAGATCGGCTAAACCGATACCCGGCATGAATTTCTGAAGCGGGAAGCGCGAGGCGTCGATGCTCAGGCCATATCCTTCGGCTTTGCGGTTCCATTTGGCATCAAGTGCCATCTTGCCGCCGGCCGACGCAATGTTGAGATTACCGTCGATAAGCCCCGGGCTGTAGTCGATGGCGCCGTTGACGCTCATGGCCGGGATATCGATGCTGCGGCTCATGGCCTTGTCGAGAATCATATCTTTGATGAAACCTGCGTCGCGGATTTCACCGTCAATGTTGACACGTCCGTTCATTCTGTTGAAGTCGAATGCGTTGGCCACCATGCCGTCGGCGTCGACGTTGAGGCTGCCGGGGATGCCGACCATCACACGGTTTATATCGAGCTGTCCCGAGGTGCCGTTTATGTCGGCGTCGAGATTGATTTGCGATGAAGCGGGTATGCCGTTCATCATTGCCGCAATGGCCGGAAACGCTGAATAGACGTCGCGCAGCGAAATGAATCCTTCGGCTTTGAGTTTCAATGGAACAGTCGTGTCTGTGGTGATGTCGCCCGGCCCCATCATGGCGTCGAGCCTCATCTCCGACCATTGCGTGGCGACGTCGAATCTTCTGACGTCTATTCCCGTGCTGTCCATTGCGAAAATGCCCGAGGCGTCAAGGCTTATACCACAGCGCTCTTTGGCGGCAAGACGTTTCACGGGGACACGCAACGTGGTGCCGCTGTTATAGAACGAGTCAACGGCGATTTTAATGTCGGTGGCTTCAATAAAATTCATGTCCAGCCCTCCGGCCGGCTTTGTTCCGCGGATGGCATAGATGGCGCGCTGTCCGCTTAGCCCTATTCGACCGGCCCGTATCCGCCACGGGTTGACTGGACGCGCGGCTTCGGCGGCGAGAAATGCGCTGTCGGCCGGCGATAGGGACGGCGAATGGTAGCCGGCAAGAAATTGTTCGGAGGGAATGAAATAGGCCGCCGACACCGAATCGACATCAAGCGAGCCCACGTCGATGGTCTGTGCGGCCAGATCAAGGCGCCCGTCGTGCAGGCGGGCATTCCCGATGCGGGCATAGAGAGAGTCGATTGTCGGAAGCATGCGCATACGCACGGTTACGTCGCGCAGCGTTATGTCGGGGGCATTGATGAGCATTCGTGTGACCGTGGTGTCTGTAGGTGTCACTGTGGTCGTGTCCTTGAGCACGATATCGATGTCGGCCCCCTCGAGAAGTGTCGGTCCCACATCGATTTTTTCGATGTCAAATGTCAGACCGGTGCCGACGGTGCGGAATCGGTCGATGCGGGCTGTAAGGAAAACGGCCGAATCGGGGCTGTTCAGCCGATAGCGTGCATCGGAAATGGTGGCGCTGGTCACATTGATCTCGCTTTTGAACAGTGGCCAGAATGCGACGTCGAGGTCGGCGTTACGCACTGCCAGCATTGTGTCGCCGCGCTCGCTCATGACGAGGCCGCGCAATTCCACGCGCAACGGGAATTTCAGCCGCAGGCGCTCGATGCTTACATCTGTCCCGCTCGACTTCTCAATCTCTTTTTCTGCGATTCCGATGGCAAAATCCTGTATGAATGGAATGTAGAGAAGCGCAGGAAGCAGTGCGATAAGCGCGATCACGCTGATGACTGTCCATTTCAGAGTTTTCAGAATGATATGTACGGCTCCTTTGTTGCTCACGGTCAGGGCGTTTGAAAATGGTTGTGATGAATCGATCCTTTTTCAGATCCTTTGGCTATGATTTGTTAACGCTTCGTTTGCGTCGATTGTTTTGCCTGTCCCGAATTTACTTTTTTCGCGGATCATGTGTGTGGCGTGTCAGGCAGCCGCGGTCGGGCAAGGCACGTCAATACCACTGAACGCCGTTGGAAAGCGACGATCGTTTGTCGTACTTCAGATCCGACAGCATCGATGAGTTGACGGATATGTGGAAGTTGTATGACTTGTACGGGCCTACAGGCACGAAGCTCGCTGTCATGGTGAAACAGTGGAGGTCGCGCGAGATGTTGCAGTTCATGTAGGCTAGCTTGTGGGTGTCGAAGTTGTAGCTTGCCGTGAAACTGAAATTCCAGTTTTTTGTCGGACGTATATTTCCCGACAGACTGAGATTCTGCGTGATCTTGCCGTCATACTCCATCTTGCGCTTGTTGAATGCTCCGTAGCCGTAGTTGACGGAATAGTTGAGTGTCAGGCTCCAGGGCACTTCCCATTTCATATAGCCGTCGACAAACTCCATGTCGCCGCTGCCCGACGACTCGCTTTCGGCTCCGCCACTACGGTTGCCGCTGCCTCGAGGCCGGTCGCCGTTGCCGTCGTCGTTGTCGGCGCCCACGTCTTTCTTCTTGCTTTTTTTATTGAAAGTGTCGTTGTTGAACGTATAGCTGAATGAGGTGCCGGTGCTCGACAGGCGTCCCAGACCTTTGCCCGCTTTCCAGCGGGGGATGTTGACGCGTACGGGATTGCCGGCCGAGTTGAGCTGATAGGTGTATACGTCCCATACTGCCGACAGGTTGAGGTTGAAGTTCTTGACAAGACGCAGCATCAGCGACGTGTTGATGTTGCTCCAGTTGAGCGAGTCGGCGGCGAAGTTATAGCTTTGCGATATCGAAAAGTTCTCGATGAGCGATATCTTCTTTTCGCCGATACTGTCATCGTCTGTCTTCACCTTCATCTCGAGATTGTTGGCCAGAGAGAAACTCACCATGCCTGTTTTGCCTTCGCCCGGCACACCGAAAAGGCTGTTGGGGAAAAGTGAATATTTGCGAGTGATCATCTGACCGTCGCTGCCCGGATACTGATAGCTGCCGTAATAGCCGAAGAATGGCGAGCTGAAGTCGGGCGAACCGGAGAATGAAACTGTAGGCGTGATCACATGGCGTATCATTTTCACTTTGTCGCCAAGAAATTTCATTGGCCGGTAGAACCCGTAGATTTTGGTGTCGAGCGATACGGACGCGTTGAAATCCCACACGTTATAGAAGCTGTATGATGTGTCGCACACTTCGGCGGCTGCATTCGGATCCCACTGGCGGCGCACCTTTGATGTGTACATGCGATCGGTGAGATTGACGCTCGGAGTGAGATTGAAATATTTGAAAAGATTGAATGTGGCCGAGATCGGCACGTTGTGGCGCATTCCGTTGCGCCAGTCTTTTATGAGGCTTTTTTTGAAAAAATCGTTTTGCTTGGCTGTGAGCGAGTTGTTGAACTGTCCCGAATATGAAAGGCGGATCTTTTCATACCAACGCTCGGCGCCGACGGCATGTTTGCGTTTGAATGGATAGATCTGCGACAGCGTCACGGTGATGTTGGGAAACGAAACGGCAAGTGTCGAGTCCTGACTGCGCTGCGCGATGCTGGCGTTGCCCGAAAATGACCATTTGGATCCGGCCGGACGATAGGTGAAGTTGATCGATGAGCTCTTGGTGTTTTCGGTGAATGAGTTGGAATAGTAGCTTCCGAGATCGTTGCGCGAATAGCCCGATGTGGTGAAGTTGACCGATGCCGAGAAGTTGAATATCGGATTGGATTTGGTGTCCTGGGTGTGGTTCCACAACACCTGGAAGTTGGTCTGTTTCGAATAGTCGGGAAGTCCTTTGTCGCCAAGGATGGTCTTGAGAAACGATATGTTGAAGTTGCCCGAATAGCGATATCGTTTCACGTAGGCCGAACGTGCCTGAAGTCCCCACGATCCTTTGGTGTAGATTTCGCCCGTGAGAGCCAGATCGATATTGTCGTTGATGGCGAAATAATAGCCGCCGTTGCTCAGATAGAAGCCGCGGTTGTAGTCGTCGCCGAACGACGGGAATATAATGCCGCTCGAATAGCGCTCTGAAAACGGGAAATAGCCGAATGGCACGGCCAGCGGCAGCGGCAGTCCCTCGAGCACCAGATAGGCAGGTCCGGTGACGATGTCTTTTTTCGGACGCACCTTGGCTTTGGTGAGCCGGAAACCGAAATGGGGATGCTCATGATTGTCGCAGGTGGTGTAGAATCCGTCCTGAACATAGAATGTGTTTTCGCCGACTTTTTTCGATGTGCCTCCCGTGAGGAAGCCTTCGCCCTGTTCGGTTATAACGTCGGTGATAAACCCCTTCTCGGTTTTGAAGTTGTAGCGCATTGTCTTCGATTCGTAGGCGGTGCCACGGTCGGTGAACACCGGTGAACCGGTCACTTCTCCGGCGCTGTCGGCACGTCCCACGGCGTAGACGGTGCTTGAGTTCATGTCAAGCTCTATTTCAGCCGCATCGAGCTTGATATCGCCGTAGGTCACGTTGCCGTCGCCATATATGTAGGCTTTGTCTTGTCCGACAAGCACCATCGAGTCTTTCGCTACGATGTCCACGACGTTGTCGAGATCGGTCTTTACGCGCGATATCCTTCGGCCGCGCGGCGTCATGACGGTGTCGGCGCCCAGACGCCGGCGCCCCAGATCGCTTAGGTCGAGCGTGTCTGACGGAATGGCGGCTGCGGCATGTGACGCGCTGTCCGGCCGCTGGTTTCGCGTGCTGTCGGGCTGGTTTG
>CAJJOX010000155.1 GCA_905193485.1 uncultured Porphyromonadaceae bacterium
AAATCCGGTGATGTCAAAGAACCATCCGCGACGGCCGTCCCGGCGAAATATACATTTCCTCTCGGAAAATCAAATTTCATCATCATGGCCATAGCGGCTCTGATGATTATTGTCGGGTTCATTCTGATAGCCGGCGGAGGCACTGACGACGGTTCATTCAATCCCGAAATATTCTCGACACGGCGCATCGTCGTAGGGCCTACCCTCGCTTTTCTTGGCTTTATCGTCATGGGTGTCGGCATCATGTGGACCGACCGCAAGAAAAAAGCCGCATACGAACTGATGCAAAAGGTGTCGCAAGACTCAGAAGATAAAAACCGGTCTTAAAACTCCCGACCGATTTCCACATCACCAATCAACAAAATTACCAACAAAACACTCACGACTCATCAATGGATACTCTTGACGCCCTCATAATGGGCATTGTGCAAGGTCTGTCGGAATATTTGCCGATCAGTTCAAGCGGTCATCTCGAGATATGCCGCGAAGTGCTCGGGATGCCGCTTCGCGGCGCCGATGCCCTCGAATTCACCGTAGTGCTCCATGTGGCAACGGTGCTCAGCACCATTGTCGTGCTCTGGCGCGAATTTTCCGCACTTTGCACCTCGTTTTTCACATTCCGCCGCGACGACAACACGATCTACCTCTGGAAAATACTCCTGTCCTGCATTCCCGTAGCGATTGTAGGACTCTTCTTCAAAGAACAGGTGGAGATTTTTTTCGGCGACGGCCTGACTGTGGTCGGCATTTGCCTGATAATAACCGCCGCACTCCTGACATTCGCATATTTTTATCCCCGACGCCGATCAAACCTGACATCACGCGGAGCTGTGAAAGAGCATGACATACGCTGGATCGACGCGTTCATCATCGGATGCGCCCAGGCCGTGGCCGTGCTCCCGGGGCTCAGCCGAAGCGGTTCGACAATCGCCACCGGCCTGATTCTGGGCGACCGCCGCAGCCAGCTCGCGCAGTTCTCGTTTTTCATGGTCATCATTCCCATCCTCGGCGAAGCGCTCCTCGACATCAAAAAAATGCTTGAGACAGGATCGCTTTCTTCCGACATCAGCTTCATGCCGATGCTTGTCGGATTCATTGCAGCGTTTCTTGTAGGATGCCTCGCCTGCAAATGGATGATCAACCTTGTCAAAAAAGGCAAACTTGTATGGTTTGCCATATATTGCGTCATCATCGGCATTGTTTGCCTCGTCTGGTAAAACGATAGCAGCCACAGATATAGACAAGAGTATGGACTGGATCAGCGGTGCTGTCATATACATTGATAAACCCGTAGGATGGACCTCTTTCGACGTAGTGAAACGTGTCAGAGTAGCCATTTTGCGACGTCTTCATCTCAAAAAATTCAAGGTAGGCCACGCAGGCACACTCGATCCGCTTGCATCGGGCGTCATGGTTGTAACCACAGGACGCGCCACCAAACGTATCGAAGAACTCCAGGCAGGAGTTAAGGAATACGTGGCCACAATAGCTCTCGGAGCCACTACTCCGAGTTTCGATCTCGAAACCGGGATAGACGCCACTTATCCGACGGCACACATCACCCGAGATCTTGTCGAAAGCATCCTGCCGCGGTTCCGGGGCTCAATCCAGCAGGTGCCTCCCGCATTCTCCGCCTGCAAAATCGACGGTTGCCGGGCCTATGACATGGCACGTAAGGGACAGGACGTGAACCTCAAGGCCAAGACACTCGTTATTGACGAAATGGAACTTATTGATTTCAGCCCCGAACGGCTTGTGATAAGGGTAGTGTGCAGCAAAGGCACCTACATCCGCGCTCTGGCCCGCGATATCGGCCGGGAACTTGGCTCTGGGGCTCATCTCACGGCATTGCGGCGCACCCGCGTAGGCGATGTCGCCGTCGACTCCTGCATGAGCGTCGAAGCCGCCGCCGATCTCGTCTATCGCAGTTCGGTGGAATACCCCGACTGGTATGAAGGGACACGCCTTGACCCGCAGAAATGCGGAGCCCGCAACGACAGCGCCGGCAACGGCAACGTCTGCGACAATGAATAAAAAACAACATCCAAAGCAATGATATGAAACTATCGCAATTTAAATTCAACCTTCCCGACGAACTTATAGCACAACACCCCGCACCGCAACGCGATGAATCGCGGCTCATGGTGTTGCACCGCGCATCGGGTGAGATTGAGCATCGAACGTTCAAAGACATCATCGACTTTTTCGACGATGGCGATATTTTTGTGTTCAACGACACCAAAGTGTTTCCCGCCCGACTTTACGGGTACAAAGAGAAAACCGGCGCACGTATCGAAGTGTTCCTGCTCCGCGAGCTAAATGCCGAAAACAAGCTATGGGACGTGCTCGTCGAACCGGCGCGGAAAATACGCATCGGCAACAAGCTCTATTTCGGCGACGGCGAAACGATGGTGGCCGAAGTGATCGACAATACCACCTCGCGCGGCCGCACGCTGCGTTTCCTTTACGACGGGCCCCACGACGAATTCAAGCGCGAACTTTTCAGTCTTGGCGCGCCTCCACTTCCGCAGTATATCCTCCGCGAGCCGGAAGAGCTCGATTACGAACGCTACCAGACCATATATGCAGCCAACGAAGGTGCCGTAGTGGCTCCGGCCGCCGGACTCCACTTCAGCCGCGAACTGCTCAAACGCCTTGAGATAAAAGGCATAAAGCAAGCGTTCATGACCGTACACAGCGGGTTGGGCAACTTCCGTGAAATCGACGTAGAGGATCTTACGAAACACCGCATGGATTCAGAACAGCTGGAAATAACCCAGGCTCTGGTCGACATGGTCAACGGCGTTAAGGATGAACACCATCGCGTATGCGCCATCGGCACATCGGTGCTCCGCGGCATCGCGAGCGCCGTCAGCATGGGCGGACACATGAAGACCTACTCAGGCTGGACCAACAAATTCATATTCCCGCCCTACGACTTCACCGTCACCGACGCGCTGCTCAGCAATTTCCATCTGCCCTACTCCACCATGCTCATGATGGTGGCCGCATTCGGAGGCTACGAAATGGTGATGCAGGCCTATCGCGAAGCCGTCAAAGAAAAATACCGTTTCGGCGCCTACGGCGACGCAATGCTTATTGTCTGAGCGCAACCATTTCATGACTGCCGACAGCGAATACCTGACCATCGCGGCTCCGTCACAAGCGGTAATGCGTGAAAAAATGAGCAAATTCATCTCATTCGCATTCCCTGTATCGACAGCATCCGAAGCCAGGGAACACATAGCCTCGGTAGCGTCAGACTACCACGATGCCCGGCACGTGTGCTGGGCATATATGCTCGGCGCCGCCGGCAATGAATTCCAATGGAACGACAATGGCGAACCGTCAGGCACCGCCGGAAAGCCGATTCTCGGGCAGATACGCTCGCTGGGGCTCACCAACGTAGCCGTGGCCGTCGTGCGATATTTCGGCGGAATAAAACTCGGCACTTCGGGGCTCATCGCCGCATACCGCGAATCGGCACGGCTTGCACTCGAATCCGCGGAAAAGGTGACGCGCTACGAAACGGCACGCATCCGACTGACTTTCCCTTATCAGGCAATGAACGACGTGATGCGGCTGGCAAAAGATCCCGATGTGAGAATAGTCGCACAGCAATTCGACAACACATGCGACATCACCCTCGAAATCAGAGCCGACCGTGCCGACAAACTCCGGCATAGGCTTGCCGACATCGACGGCACCTCCCTTGTGTGATGAAATCATTCCGCACCGACAAGCAATACGATTTATCCAATCATAACCACCAATCATATCCAATGGACGAAGATCTGAAGAAAAAACTCAGCAAGGATCCCGACGGACTGCTGACTTATGAATACATCGCCAACAACATCGACTCAATCCAGGACGATCTCCCCGCCTTGATTGAAAACATGGTAGCCGTTGACCCATGCGGACAGTTCTGCGTGAGCGCCGCACGCTATCTCCATGCCATCGACGCCGAAAGATTCGCCACTTCGGTCAACAGGCTCATTGCCGCCGCCATCGACAAAGACCGCGACCGTGCCTACATCGGCCGTCTGCTTCCCGACATCTGGGGTGAGGACTATGCCGACCACATTGACGAGCTCAAAGCTTCCGACGACAATTTCCGCCGCATACACAAACGCATCTATCCGACAGGCATCTGACCGACTTATGATATCCGCTCTCCGCAAAGTTCTCACTACGATTACCCTGGCTTGCGCCGGCACTGCCATAACCTTTGCATCCGAAATGAATGACCCCGACACAATCTCCAATCCGCAGGTTCTGATCCACACCACTGCAGGCGACATAACAGTGGAACTATACAACGACACGCCTCTCCACCGCGACAACTTTCTGAAACTCGCCGGTGAAGGTTTCTACAACGGCGTGCTGTTCCACCGCGTCGTGCCGGGCTTCGTAGTGCAAGGCGGCGACCCCGAATCGGTCAATGCCCCGGCCGGACGCCCTCTGGGATCCGGAAACCCGGGTTATACCATCGACGCTGAAATCATCTGGCCGCGCCATTTCCACAAACACGGCGCGCTGGCCGCCGCCCGTGAAGGTGACGAAACCAACCCTGAAAGGCGCTCAAGCGGTTCACAATTCTATTTCGTCACCGGCAAGGTAGTGCCCGAAGGCAAGTTGCGGTCTATCGAACGCCGCACCAACCTCGAGCTCGAGCAACAGATTCTCGCCGACCTCAACACACAGCACCGCGACACCATCATGTCAATGCGCCGGGCGCACGATTTCGCCGGACTAAGCGAACTTCAGGACAGTTTGGTGATGGAAGCCGAGAAACAGGCCAACGCACACAGTTTCTCTTTCACCCCGCAACAACGTGAAGCATACACCACTGTCGGAGGCACACCATCGCTCGACGGAGCCTACACCGTATTCGGAGAAGTGACCGACGGACTCGACGTGGTCGACAAAATAGGAGCCACGGCGACCGACACCAACGAACGGCCGCTCAACGACGTTCGCATCATATCAATGGAAATCATCCGCGACACACGCACGCAATGATTGAATTCTCCAGATTCACACTTGACAACGGTCTGCGAGCGGTGCATCATCGCGACGACTCAACATCCCACATTGCCGTAAACATACTCTATAACGTGGGCGCACGCGACGAGACTCCGCAACTCACCGGCATGGCTCATTTATTCGAGCACCTGATGTTTGGCGGATCTGTCAACGTTCCAGACTATGACTACGCCCTCGAGATGGCCGGAGGTGTCAACAACGCCTGGACATCAAACGATTTCACCAACTTCTACGATATCGTCCCCGCTGAAAACATTGAAACAGCCTTCTGGGCCGAAAGCGACCGCATGTTGCGTCTGGCCTTCACGCCTCAATCACTGCATGTGCAGCGCAACGTAGTGATGGAAGAGTTCAAGCAGACGTGCCTGAACAAACCCTACGGCGACATCGGGCACCTGTTGCGCGGCCTCATCTACACTCGGCATCC
>CAJJOX010000156.1 GCA_905193485.1 uncultured Porphyromonadaceae bacterium
GTCAGCGACCGACGGTTTCATCAGTGTCCGGCCGCTCCGTTTTCGTGTTGCGTCATCATAGAGTAGACGACGGATGATATGCGCGCAATGGCACTGGACGCCTCTTTTTCGGATCCGTTGAAATCCTTGACAAGCACGACGAGGGTGTAGTGGCGTCCGTCGGGCAGTGTGATGAATGCGGCATCGTTGTGTGCCGAAAGGGTTCCGTCGGCATTGCGGAATCCCGATCCGGTCTTATGTCCGGCGGTGACTCCATCCTTTCCTGTCAGCGGGGCGACAATACGGTCGGCTCCCGTGCGGCATTCGCGCAGGGTGGCGCAAATGAAAGCCTGATATTCCGGATGCAGAATGCTGTCGGTGTACAGCCTGTCGATCAGCATGGCGACTCCGCTGGGTGAGGAATGGTTGTCGTAGCATTTGGTGTGGTCGGCCCACATGTCGGCCTCGGTCACAGCCAGACGGAACGCGTCGCGGGGGATGATGGTGGCGATGTGACGGTCGGCCGACGCTATATCCTGAAACCTATGAAACAGATAGTTGCTTGCATTATTGTCGCTTTGGATGAGTGTGTAGCGAAGAAGATCGCGAACCGATATATTCAGCTTCCTGCCGGCGAAATCTTTCAGCATCGGCGACCACGTGTCGGGATTCAGTTGCGCCGGATTTATGTTGACCATTGTGTCGAGAGATAGTCCCCGTTTCTTGAAAAGATCGCATAGCGATATCGCCTGATGCAATTTGAAAACGCTCATCAGCGGATATTTGTCCTCGTCGTTCACCGTGACGGTGTCGCCTGCTCCGGTAATGATGGCTATCCCGATTTCTCCGGGATATTCACCGGCTATCTTGTCGAGTGAATCTTTCAGCGCTTCTGTCAGATTTCTCTCGCCTGAAACCGGAGGGCTATCATGATCCATGACCTTTTTACAGCCACAGCCGGATGTGATGACAGCCGTCGTCAGCAAGGCAGCCAGAATGAGTGTATGTTTCCATGAAATTATTTTCATTGTCAGTGTGTTAGTGCTGGATGGCGGACGATTATTTTCCCAGGAAAATTTCAGTGGGGAAGTGGTCGGAGTAGCCGTTCAGCCACACGCCTCCCGAATGAGTGCGCAGCGGATAGCCCTGTCGCGAGCCTTCGGAGTCTTTGAGGAAGTCGAAATTGAGCACTTTGGCCGAACGGTAGTGGAGCTGTCCCGGACGAGTGTTGTCGCCGAGCAGGGTGCCGCTGACAATTATCTGGTCAAAGAGATTCCACGAGCCTTTGTAAGCGAGGGTTCCGATGCCGTCGTCGAGTTTTTTCCACCAGGGATTGTAGAACCCGTGCGGCTCGACTTTGTCGGCGTTTTTGGAGGCACCGAGCACTTTGGCGCATGATTTGTCCTGAGGATCATCGTTGAGGTCGCCCATGATGATGACACCCTGATTGGGGCGTATGGCCCAAAGCGAATCGGCGATGTCTTTCGAAAGTTGTGCGGCTGCCTCGCGCAGGTACGACGATTGTTCCTGACCTCCCAGGCGTGACGGCCAGTGATTGACGATAATGCTTATTGTGTCACCTCCAAGAATGCCTGTCACACACATCTGGTCGCGGGTCTTGAAAGACTCATAGCCCGGAATCACCAGCGTGTGGTTGGTGACTTCGAGTGCGCGGAACAGGCGTGGGTTGTATAGCAGGCCCACGTCGACGCCTCGCCGGTCGGGAGAGTCGTGATGGCATATCTGAAGCATCCAGCGCCGGATTGGCTCGGCTTTGACAAGATCTTCGAGCACTGAGCGGTTTTCAATCTCCGATACGCCGATGATGGCAGGACCCATAGGTGTGTTGGGCGATGTCATATGGCTGATGGCGGAGGCCAGGTTGTTGATCTTGGCCCAGTATTTTTTGCTTCCCCATTGGTTTTTGCCATTTGGGGTGTACTCGTCGTCACGACCCAGCGGATTGTTGGGTATCGTGTCGAAAAGATTCTCGAGGTTGTAGAACGCGATCCCGAATCGCTGGCTTACGGGATGCTGCTTCTGTGCCGAAACAGAGGCGGTGAAAGCGATGACGGTCATCGCGAGAAAGCAAAGGCGTTTCAGATTCATATTTTTATGACTATGTTTATGTTTTTATTATCGGTTACTTTGCAGGCGGTAAAATTAACAATTATCCCGCACATTCCCGCCGGCACACTCCGCAAATTTAGAAGCTGCCGGCTTTTAATCGGCTTCTTATTCTTCCGTCTCCACGAAATCCTCATATGAAAGGGGCGTCGCGTTTGTCGACGTTTCGGTTTTTGGATGTGCCGATGCCAGACAGCGCGTCGGAATACAAAAGTAGTGATATTTCCGCCCAAATGCAAGCGGCGCTTCCGGGCTGTTGTAAAACACAAAAACGGTCTTGAAAAAGACATGTTAAAAATACGGGAAATCCGTTGAAAATGCTTAATTTTGGAGGTTAATTGCATTACTTCGCCCATGCATTAACGGCATCGTTCCGTGCGCTGCTTCGTGTGGTGATGATATTATATTGAAAACTAAATAAATATAAATATAACCAATTTAAAAGTTTTATGAGAATCAAACTGTTCTTGCTAATGTTGCTGACAGTCACGTTCCCCATACTGGCCCAACAGGCCACTGTGAAAGGGACGGTTGTCGACGCCACGACGGGCGCGCCCGTGGCCGGCGCCGCTGTCATGCTTAACGATCAGGGCACGGTGGTGGTCACCGGACCCACAGGTGATTTCAGTATCAGTAATGTCAAACCGGGCAACGATGTGATCGTAGTGGCTGCGTATGGCTACAATGATCTTTCACAGCCCGTGATCCTCACATCCGGCGATGCCTCCGACCTCGGTGTGCTCAAAATGGATGTGGTGCGCACAGCCGGCCGCGCCATAGCCGAATCGCAGCAGGAAATGCTCTATGACCAGACTGCCATCGAGGACGAAGAGGGCAACGACCAGTCGGTCGGCGTCCTTTCGGGAGCATCCGACAACGTGTTCTACAACGCCGCCAACTATAATTTCTCACTGATGCGCTTCCGCATGCGCGGCTATGATTCATATCTCACCACCACCTACATCAACGGTCTGCCATTCAACGATCTTGCCCGTGGCAGATTTAACTACTCGACGCTCGGCGGCATGAACCGCGCATTCCGCAACCGCACAACCACACTCGGCATGGGAGCCTCGAGTTATGGCTTCGGCGGTATCGGCGGCAGCACGAATATCAACACCATCACCGAAAGCTATGCCCCCGGATTCAACGGATCGGTAGCCTATACCAATGCCGCCTACATGATGCGCGCCATGCTGCTCTACTCGACAGGCATCAACCGTCACGGCTTCGGCCTCACCGTGGGCGCTATCGGCCGTTACTCCAACGAAGGCGTAATTCCCGGCACATTCTACAACTCGGCCGGCCTGTTCCTCTCTATGGAAAAACAGTTCGGGACTAAGCATTCGCTCACCCTCACCGCCTTCGGCGCTCCGACCCAGCGAGCCACTAACTCGGCCACCTATCTCGAAGCCTACGACCTTGCCGACAACAATCTCTACAACCCCAACTGGGGCTGGCAGGACGGCAAGAAGCGCAGCTCGAAAATCGTTGAAACCTTCGACCCTACGGTTATCCTCAACTGGATATGGAAACCCAAGAGCGGGACTTCGCTCAACACCGGATTCGCTTTCCGCTCGGTCAACTACTCGACTTCGGCTCTCAACTGGTATAACGCCCGCGACCCCCGTCCCGACTATTACCGTTATCTCCCGTCATACTGGACCGACAATCAAGAGGCTTACGACCAATACACAGAGCTATGGCACACCTCGTCGTTCCGTCAGATCGACTGGGACGCCCTCTATCAGGCCAACTATCTTAATAATGAGGCCAACAAGGAAAATCCCGACGGAAGACAGAAAGGCTCGACCTACATTCTCGAAAACCGCCACAGCAACCAGCTCAACTTCATCTTCAGCTCGGTGCTCAACCATCGCCTCAACGACAACATGACCCTTCAGGCCGGTGTGTCGGCCAACTACACCCGGGCACACTACTATAAAACCATACGTGATCTGCTCGGCGGCGAGTTCTGGCTCGATATCGACCAGTTCAGCGAACGCGACTTCCCCGGCAATCCCGAGATCCTTCAGAACGATCTCAACAACCCCAACCGCCATGTGGGCGAGGATGACAAGTTCGGTTACAACTACTACATCAACGCCATCCAGGCCAAGGCATGGATCCAGAATATGATCGCTCTTCCCAAATGGGATATCAACTATGGTCTTGAAATGAGCTATACGCAGTTCCAGCGCGACGGCAAGATGCGCAACGGACGCGCTCCGCTCAATTCTTATGGAAAGGGAGATACACACAAGTTTGACAACGGCGCTTTAAAAGCGGGTGCGACATATAAGCTCAACGGACGCAATTTCTTCTCGGTCCGTGCCGAATACTCGACAATGGCTCCGCTATTTGAATACGCCTATATCTCACCGCGCATCAAGGACACCGCCATCGACGATCTCAAAAGCATGCGCATGTTCTCCGTTGATCTTTCCTACAACTGGAACTATCGCCGCTTCCGCGGTTCGATCAGCGGTTTCTTCACCAACATGTATGATCTCACCGAACGCACATCCTACTATGACGACCAGTATTCGACTTTCATGAACTACGTCACCAAGGGTGTAAAACAAAATTACAAAGGCATCGAACTCGGCATGGCTTTCAAGATCACTCCGAGCCTGACCGCCACCGCAGCCGGTACGATCGCAAGCTACCGCTACAAGAACAATCCGACCGGTGTGCGCAGTTACGAAAACGGCATGGCAGCTGATACAACCACCACCGTCTATCTGAAAAACTATCACATCGGCGGCACTCCGCAGACAGCCGTCAACATCGGCCTCGACTGGGCCGCTCCCCGCATGTGGTTCTTCAACATCAACGCATCATGGATGGGCAATGCCTATGTCAACCAAAGCCCCGTCCGTCATGAAGCCCTCACTGATCTCTGGACACAATATCCCGATCCCGAACAGCTCGCACAGGCCGTGGAAAATCTCACCGCCGAGGACAAACTCAACAACGCGTTCACTCTCAACCTCTCGGTCGGCAAGCTCATCTATCTCGACCGCCGAACGAGTCTTAACATCAATGTCAACGTCGACAACCTGCTCAACAAGAAAAACATCATGACATACGGTTATCAGCAGGGACGTTTCGATTACACCGACTTCAACCGCATGAAATACCCGAACAAATATTATTTCGCCCAGGGCATAAAGGTATTTGTCAACGTCGGTATCCGTTTCTAACACTTAACAGCTAACCAATAACTCGTTTAGACATGAAAATATATAAATCAATGTTGGCTGCGCTGGCTCTCGCCGTTTCGTCGACGGCTCTTACGGGTTGCGACGAGGATCTCGCCGTGCCGCCGCCGGCGGTTCC
>CAJJOX010000157.1 GCA_905193485.1 uncultured Porphyromonadaceae bacterium
CGTGGCGTTTATAGAAAAAAAAAAAAATACCACCAAGACGCCGATATCCGCAACAGCCGTGTCAAATCGCGGCAGACTGTTGCGGCTGACACGCCTCAATTGAAAACCGGCCTGTATAGCGATTTGTTGTCGTCGATCCGAAAATCCCTCAATGAGTGACGGATTTGCCGAAAAATTCCCTTTAAAGGGGAAGAAATCATAAAAAATATTCCCTTTTGAGGGGAAATATCGATTCGACATAGGGCGTGGCCGTTCCTCCCACAAGTAGGGACGCGCCATTCGGTTCGTCCGCCAATACAAAGCCATCAGCCAATGCTGCGTATTTCTAACGCCTACTGCTGGCGCACCGGTGGCACGCCCCTACCGTTGAAATTATTTTCAGATACCTCACACCTTTAGGTTTGGAGAGGACAATACATGCGCGGCTTTGGTAAGCGGCCAAATCCACGTTTCCCCAATCGGTATATGAAGTTCCGTCTACACACGTCTGCAATATCAGAGTATGGTTGCTTCTTTTAGTCTGAAGATCGACGGGCCGTCATAGACCGCTTTCCCGCTCTTGGGCGGCGGGTGTCGCCGGGAGGTTGGTTTGCCTGAGTGTGGTTACCGCCGGCGCCGTCTGTTTATTCTTGGGAACAGTCTGCGGAAACGGACAAGGTATGACGTGATCCGTCCGCCTCCCACTACGAAGCTTACCGACAGGATTATCAGCAGCAGTCCGGTCAGGTCGCGCATGGTCAGCTCCTCTCCGAATACGCTCATGCCGATAATCACGGCGGTGGCCGGTTCCAGGGCGCCGAGAATGGCTGTCGGTGTCGATCCGATAGATTGTATGGCTTTGGTCGTGCACAGAAAAGACACCACCGTCGGCAGCAACGCGAGCGCCGCAATGTTGCCCCACATATACCAGTGGAGAGGAAGCCGCAGTGTTTCTCCGGGAGTCATGGCTATTTTCAGTCCGAAAAGCGCGGCGCCGCAAAGCAGAACGTAGAATATCAGTTTCACCGTCGCAACCTGTCGCAGTCCCGGTCTGTTGACCCCGACAATGTAGATGGCATAAGTCAGGGATGAAAGCATCACAAGCATTGTTCCGGGCAGGCTGAGCGTCGCCCCGTCAGAAGCCTTGAAGAGCAGTCCGATTCCCGACAAGGCGATCAATATGCAGACCGATGTGAAAAGATTCAGCCGTTCGCCGAAAAAAAGCGCCATTATCACGGCCACCATCAGCGGATAGACAAACAGAAGCGTCGACGCTATCCCGGCGTCCATGAAGTTGTAGCTCTGAAACAGGGCAAGCGACGACACCGCCATCATCACTCCCATGATCAGCAGAGAGGGGAGATAAGTTCCGCTGACTTTAAGATCGCGTCCGCGCGACTTCGCCATCACCGCCATAAGCGGAACGGCCGCAGCGTAGCGCAGAAACAATACACTGTCGGCATCCATCCCCTCCTTGTATAGCGGCAGTGCGAAGAGAGGATTCAATCCGTAGGTGGCTGCGGCAATTGCCCCAAGTGCATATCCTTTGATTTTCTGATTCATGTGTGACGTGGAGAATTTTCTAATATTGTCGTCAGGCAATGCGGTCATGCCATCGCTGCATACCGCGGTTTGAAATCCGGGCGCAAATTTACTAATAATGCTCGGCTGAAACAATATCGCCGTCGTGTGTCATTTTTTCGTGCACGACGGATTATATAAAGAATCCCGGAACATCACTGCCCCGGGATTCCCTCTTGTTATCATTAACCGTTTATGCTAAAACGGATGGCTGGATTTCGTTTATTCGGCATAGAATCTCATACCGGTGGGGAAGGTGCCGTATGCTGAGCTGTAAGAGGGCTGACCGACTGTCAACTCGATATAGCGGCATGTCGTCGGATTTTCAAATTTGAAAATCTCGTTGTCTGTATAGGCAAAGTTGCCTTCTGTCGGACCCCAGTCAGACCATCGCGTACCGTTGGCACTTGTTTTTACGCTTGTGAAACTATTGACAGCATAGTACCATGCGAAGAAACGACATTCAAATCCGGTAATGGTTTTTTCTTCGCCAAGGTCAACCAGAATCACGTCGCCGACAGACCAGTAATTGATGCCTGCGTCACCATAATTGTTCAGCAAGGATGTCCAGTCGTAGGTTCCGTCTTCATCGGTAAAGGTCGATTCTCCATTTACTTTGACGTTCCAGTTGGCGCAGCTGAACACAGATCCGAGCGAAGCGGCAGAGGTGATCAGCGAACAGGTTCCCGGAGTGGATTTGACTGCAACGTAAGCTATTTCGTTTGCGAGTTCAGCGCCGGTTCCGGAGATCGCTGTGGCACGTATGGGAAGAACGTAGTCTTTGATCTCGATGTTTGTGCTGCTTATAGTCACGGGCAGGTCGGCATTGCCCTCTCCCTTTGCGATTGTCACTGTCGAGGGTACGGTAGCTCCGGGAAGCAGTGCGCAGTCGGTTCCGTTGGTGGAATTGTATCCTTCGACGAGAGTGGGATCTACAGACAGTTGCACTGTGATGGCTTCGTCGGCAGCCCAGTCGGCAGAGAGGAATCCGGCGACTTTAAGCGAACCGAGAGCTGTAGCCCAATCTTTTTCAAGAATGCGGGTAGTGCTGCTGTTGAGCTCAACCAGATTGCTCTTGTAGTTGAAGATCAGGAATATGCGACTGCTTTTGCTCACCTGGATTCCTTGTGCATCCTTGATAACAACAGGGAGGATGAGGTCGTCGGTATTGTTTACAAGAAACGAGCGATCGGCGAAACTGATCGTGATAGAATCGGGCGTGATGTACTCGCCGGCGGCGATGTGCATGGTGGGATTGACCAACTGTGCGCCTTCCAGATACTTGTAATCCTTGTTGTTGGCTGCATTATATTCTTCAACGGCGGCCGGATCAAGTTCGACGGTGACAGTGATATCTTTGGGTGCCGGTTTGGTCAGACGCACGGGCACGAGTTTCAGGGGGTCATCCAGTGTGCTGATGAAGTCGCCGGTCGCTTTGTATTCAAGTGCGGCATATGACGTGTGCGGCTGATAGAGATAACAATAGTTGATGTCATACGGTTCAACGGTGTCATCGTCGTCGCAGGCTGTGAGTGGCACCAGAGATGCCACTACAGCGCATGCTGCTATATATTTCCAAAATTTTTTCATTTTGTGATAGTGTTTTGGGGTTTATTACTTTTCGGATTGGTTATTCAAAAGAATATTCCGTCCACGAATGTGCTTCGTTGTTTCCTCCGTTGTCGGCAGAACCGATAGTGATGTCATGTCCGTTGCCGGTTACATCGTGAAGAATGTCGCCCTGACCTTCGTTCATCGGGATATAGAACACGAGGTTGGGATCGGTGTATTTAACCTCTTTCTTCATGAATTTCTGGATCTGGGCTGCCGAGCGGGTTGTCTTCCACAAGCGCACCTGACAGATTTCGATATAGTCCTGGAAGTAGCGTGAGCCGCTGCCGCACATTGTCAGTCCCTCAAATTTCAGCACGGTACCCGCACCGCCGTTTGCACGGTTGACCTCTACGCCGTTTTTGTAGAGAATCACATCGCCGGTGGCAGCATCGTAGGTGTGAGCGAAGTGGATCCATGTTCCCCAGGGGAGTTTCTTCGACTCATCATTCGGGTCGCCCGAGTCATAGTTGGCATCGATGCCCATGGTCTTGATCTGGAGGAATTCGTGTTTGCCGGCGCGTCCGTCTGATCCGCCATAGGTCAGGTCACCGAAGCGGACATAGAGCTCTTTGTTGCCCTGGAAGGCGAAGAGCGCCTGATTGTTTGTGGAGAAGCCACCGTTGCCTGTGGTGTTTGTTACGCGTACCCACCATTCGAGGGTGAGGTTGTTGAATTCCACCGGGTCTGTCCAATTCATTTTCATGGCGTTGTCATAGTAGAATGCCGGAGCCTTCTGGGTCAGGATCTTGCCGAGCGTGACAATGAAAATGTTGGATCCTTGTGAGATTTTCACGCCTTCTGCTGAGGTGATTTTGATGGGGGCGGCATAATCGACGCCGGCTTCGCCGTTGAATGAAGTTATTTCGACCTCGACTTCAGCCGTCGATGCACCGGCCGGAATTACTACTTCCGAGGGGATAGTAATATATTCCTGCGGGATCATGACGAATTCAGTTTCATTGCGCTGATTATAGGCTTCGAGTGTTGCTTGGTCCAGAGCGAGCTGCACTTTAGTGTCGGATGCCGCTTTCTGTGCCATACGCACGGTTATCTTTGTGGAAGAGTGCTCTCCGGTCGGCCCGAGAACGATTTCAGACGAAGGATCGCTTCCGACGGCTTCGGAGATATAGATCATATTGTCAATCGTATCGTATTTGGCATCGTCGCATGCTGTGAATGTGGTGGCGACAATACCGAGTGCGAATAGATTTATTGCTATTTTTTTCATGTATTATATTCCTTTGTTTGGTTGTGGTTAGTTGTTGATAGGCGGGTTCTGTGTGGCTATGCCTTTGCGAATGTAGGGATAGTCGGGGGTGCCGGGATAATCGTATTCAATGTGATAAGCTCCCTGTCCTGCGTGGGGCAGACCGTCCTTGTATTCCCATGTCGACTGGATCGGGAAGAGATATTTGTCGGCAGCGCGTTCGAAAGTTGCGGTAATGATCGATTTTGCAAGCACTTTCTCGAAGAGTTCAGGTTTGTAGCGTTTCACGGCGTCAAAGAAGTTGTCGAGGCCTGCGTGGTTGAGTTCATAAGTCTGCCAGCAGATGTAGTCAACGCTTTCCACAACATCATCGTCAAGTTCGTCATAGTAGCTGAGCCAACCTGTTCCACCGGGTATGTCGATCACGAGCATGCGACCTGATTCATCGAAGCGTTTACGGAGCTGGCGGAGGAATTCGTTTTGAACCTTACGCTGTTCTGTTCCGCTTCCGTAGATCAGTGTGCCGTGAGACTCGATGTCCATGTCGAAACCGTCAACGTTGTATTTGTCGCATGTGTCGGCGATTGCGTCGGCATATTTTTTTGCCGCCTCTATCATAGAGGGTATGTCACCATTGGTGAAACCCCAGAATTCCTGTGCTGCTTCGATGGGGGGGACGCCACTGTAACCGGGTGTGATATTCTCGCCGATATTGGTGGCGAGCCAGCAGAGCACGGCTCTTGATCCGCGGGCCTGAAAAGCCTTGAGGTCGGTCTGCTGGGCGGGTGTAAGCGGTCCCCATGTGAGCCAGAGGCTCACGAAGTCGGTTGAGTCAGGCAGGCCGACAAGAGAGTTGGCTTTGCCGCTGCCGGTCCAGGAGCCGAACCATCCGAACATCACTTTGTGGGGCGATTTGAAATAGTCCTTGAGATTGTTTTCGTAGCCCGGTGTCGGAGGAGTGTAGTAGTCCTTTGCTTCAGGCTCTGTCCAATCGTCGCAGGAGGTGAACACCGCCCGCGGGGGGGTTATCGCCGGCGCTGCGCATAATATTTTTTTTT
>CAJJOX010000158.1 GCA_905193485.1 uncultured Porphyromonadaceae bacterium
GCGGGGGTCAGATCGCCCGTCGGGTCCCTGCCGTTGCACGCGTGTTCGCTGCCCGGAGCCGCGTGTCGGATATCTATGAATCGGCGCCGTGGGGATTTGAAAGCGACAATAGATTCATGAATCTCGGCATGGAGATCGACGTCGGGACTCTCGCGCCGTCGGAAGTGCTGAGGCGTTTGCTGGAGGCCGAGCGCATTGTCGACCCGTCATCGCACCGCAAGCCTGACGGCTCATATGCCGACCGTGTCATAGATATCGATCTTATTGCCATCGGAAGCCTGATTGTCGAAACTCCGGAACTTACACTCCCGCACCCGCGCATGCATCTGAGGCGTTTTGTGCTTGAGCCGTTGGCCCGGCTGTCTCCGCAGTGGCGTCATCCGGCAACCGGGCTTACTGCCGGCGAGATGGCGGCTAAGCTTCCACCTGACGGATGATTCCCGAATCGACATACCACAGGAAGCCGCGGATGTTGTTGTGTCCCATCCTGCGCAGGGCATCCATGTATCCGCTCACCTGCCTGCCATAAACTTTCGGCTTTTCTTCGCCGAATTTATAGTCGATCACGTCGATATGTCCGTCGGCGGTCCATACCACCCGGTCGGGACGGCACACATTGCCGTCGGCAAGCACCAGCGGCCTCTCGCAGAGCACACGGCGGAAGCCTTTGAACCATCGGATGACGTCATCGCGCCCTATCGCTTCCGCAAGATATGAGCACACCTCTTCGGCCTCTTCCCGCGGCAGCCGTCCGCGGTAGCTGCAATACCGCACTGCGCTTTTCAGATCCTCCGGATGGCGCACCCGTGCCAGCACATCGTGAAGCACAATGCCGCGTTCGCGGGCCACACCGTAGTCAAGGTAGCGTTCGATGTCGAGTTTTCCCCAAAGGTCATCACGATCGGCCGTTGCGTAAGGATCCATGTCGACGGTGCCGTCGGGATCGAGTGCCTTCTGATGTTTATTCTCGTCGGCGACCGGTGCGGTAGGCTCACCGAGCGTGTGGATTGTCAAAGAGCCATCGCCGTTGTCGCTGCCGCGGTCGTTGGATGCTTCCTGCCGCATATCAAGTCGACTCAGAGCCTCCACGATATAGTCGTTGATATTGTCGCGTCCCGATTTGCTGCGAGTGTCGGGATAGCACACCGAAAGCTCATCGACGGCACGGGTCAGCGCCACATACGCCACGTTGATCTCGTCGAGCAGCTGTTCGCGACACCGCGCCTCATATTGAGTCGCCAGGTTTGTTCCGCTCATCCATTCCGCCGGTTTGAGCGGGAGCAGCGGGGGGATGATGTCGGGATCGTCCGCGGCAATGGCGCCTGCCGGGTCAAACCATTCGATTGACTTGAATTTTACCAGTTTCCAGTTGGCGAAAGGGATGTGGACGCACTTGAATTCAAGACCTTTTGATTTGTGGATGCTCATGACCATCAGCGCGTTCTCGTCGAATGGAGCGG
Source organism: uncultured Porphyromonadaceae bacterium (assembly GCA_905193485.1). Taxonomy (GTDB): domain Bacteria; phylum Bacteroidota; class Bacteroidia; order Bacteroidales; family Muribaculaceae; genus Paramuribaculum. The sequence continues at coordinate 1,461 of CAJJOX010000158.1, forward strand.
AAACCTTCGCACGGCATCCTTTGTCGTCCCACCATTGGAGGAAAGAATGAAGGTCGGCTGACCCCGTGCTGCAGAAATTTGTCATTTCATCGACAAATGCGGAAATGTACATGTTTTGTTCGCGGGCAAATTCCGGGGATATGTAGCGAGCGATGATACGTTCGACGAGCGACGGCACATTGAAACAGGCCATCGATCCGACCGCTTCATCACCATGTGCGGCAAACTCGCCTGTGCCGCACTTGTTATTGACTTCGGCGACGGCGAGCATGAGCGACCGTCCGGCATCGCCGGTGCGCGAAAGATTGTGCTCGAAAATGTTCATCAGACGTCCGATTTCGCGGAGGCGGGCTTTGCGCCGTGTCTTTTCATGCCGGGGCTCACCGTCGGTGGTGTCGGCTGCCGTTTCGTCGTCGGACGGCATATCGAGGAAGCGCATGACACTGATGATGAGGCGTACGGCCGGCGATGACGACACCGCCATGGCATCGTCGGAGATAATGCGTACGCCGGCCAGCTCTTCGTGAATCCTGCATGCTTCCATGAGGGCGGCAATCACTTCGGAGGCTTCGTCGTTGAAGCGCGTGAGCACGGCTATGTCACAGGGCCGATAACCCGCACGCAATTGCCGCAATATGTCGGCGGTGAGCAGCTCGAGCGCCGATTGTACGAATGTCTTGTCGTTGTTTTTGCCGATACCGGTCAGCCTGACGTAGCCCCGGTGGGCCGAGTGTTTTGCCGATATCTGCTGGCTGACGTTGGCATAGATGTCGGTGAATCCGGTCATGCCGGCGATGGCGGAGAAAAAATTATTGTTGAAATTGACCACATCGGCCGAGCTGCGCCAGTTGGTGTTGCCGGCCTTGTCGTTGCCCCTTATCATGGCTTTGTCGCCAAAATCGTTCTGCACTTCATGTTGCAGTAGCGTGGGGTCGGAGAACCGGAACCGGTAGATGCACTGTTTCTCGTCGCCGATGATGAGGCTGTCGTTGCCTGTGGCCTGCCCTTCATGCAGCAGCGGACGCAGATTCTCCCACTGCACGCGCGAAGTGTCCTGAAATTCGTCGATAAGGAAATGGTTGATCCATGTGCCGGTGCGCTCATACACAAATGGCGCGTCGTCGTCGCCTATGATTGTGCGCAGCAGCGAGTTGGTGTCGGAAAGAATGATGGTGTTGTTGTCTTTGCGGTATTTTTCGATGAAGTCGTAGATGTTTTTGAGCAGCCCGAGCACAAAAATGTTGGACCGTATCTCGCGTATCATGCTCAGTCGTGCCGATCCTTCCGTGATTGAGCGGACCGCGTCGGCGATTGCGTCGCACAAGGCTGTGTCGGGCGATTGCTGCATGAGTTTTTTTAGCGGGGCGGTGAATGCGTTGAGGATATCGTCGTTGACCGAAGAAACTGTTTTCCCGACACTTTGGCTTTCACCCGTTTCAGCCACTTCCGACAGCTTGTTTATGAGCCTTGAAGAAACCTTAAGCTTTTCTCCGCCGTCATAACCTCTTGCGCTGATGGTCTGAAGCGCATATCGGCAAAGCGAACGTGTCGTGGCGGTCTGCGCTTCTTCCTGCTGCGAGAGCGATGCGTTGAGGCGCTGGAGGCGTTCGGGTTCGGAAAGATAGTCCATTATGCGGTCGTAATTGGCATCAAACACATCGTTGCTGATGTTTTTTATGAACCCGATGAAATTGCTGTGGACCATCGACGAACGGTTGAAAAGGCTCACCTGCCGGCCGCTGTTGAGCTGGCCTATGAGATACTGCGTTATCCATTGCTGTATGCGGCGCGACTGAGCGGTCGGATTTTCGACCGACAGCGAATCGAAGAGATCGCGCACGCCTTGCGAGATGGCGCGGTCGCTGTCAAGATCAACCTCGTAGTTTCCCGACACGTCGACCTCGTGGGCGAACGTGCGTAGGATGGCCTGGAAAAACGAGTCGATGGTATTTACCTGGAAGAAGTTGAAGTCGAAAAGCAGTTGGCGCAGAGCCGATGCGGCTGCCGCCCTGAGCTGGTCGGCGGTGCAGTGGAGTTCGGCGGTGAGTCGTTCGGCGTAGGGGCTTGGCTTGTCCCACTTGTATTCGAGATCGCCGAGCACGGCGAGCTCGTGGATGATGCGTTCCTTCATTTCGCCGGTGGCCTTCTTTGTGAAAGTGACGGCGAGAATATGGCGGTGTCGGTCGCGCAAGCCGCGGTTCAGACTGTAGAGGCCTGTTTCGGGATCCTTGACTCCGAGCAGCATCTTGATATATTCATAGGCCAGAGTGAATGTCTTTCCCGAACCGGCCGAGGCTTTGTAGATCGCCAGCATTTGAGAGGATGATCGCTTTTGTCAGACAATACGGGCTTTGAATCCCATAGACTTCAGAATGTCGGTTACGTCGTGTCTGCGGTCGCCTTGGATGAGAATGTCGCCTCCGCGGGCTGAGCCACCTGTGCCGAGGCGTTGTTTTATTTGTGAGGCTATCTCGCGCAGCCGTTCGTCGGGAAGCTGCCATCCGGTGATGAGTGTCGCCGTTTTTCCGCCGCGTCCTTTTTTCTCAATCCCGACATCGAGCCTCGGATGGGAAGAGCATTCCCGCGCTTCTTCGCCGGAATCGTCCGGCACAGCTTCACCTTCAGGCAGGTCGGGGTTGGCGTCGAGAAAAGATGCAAGTTGTTGTTGCCAGTCCATCATTGCATGTCGTTGTCTGGTTGGTTGAAGAATGAGTCGGCTTCGGTTTCGTCGGGGATATTCGACATGTCGACCGGATTGCTGCGGTGAGTCGAGCGGGCGGAAAGGGTTTCGACATACTGGTACATCTCGGGTTCGACCGACGAATAGTAGGCCGAGGCGCTGTCGGGATTTATCTGAAATGCCTTGTCGTAAAGGTCGGTCGCCATATCGGAGTTTGCGTTGTCGGTGTTGTCGAGTGTCTCGGCCATTTGCATATATATCATCGACAGCCTGGCGGCCTGTGTCGCCGACAGATTTTGCAGGTTGGAATCGTCGGTGAGATGGGCCGCAACGCTTTGCGCCGCCGTCATGTCGCCTTTGGCTACTGCCGATTCGGCTTCACGGATCATCTGTTCGACGTTGTCGGCCGAGATTCCGGAGCAGGCCGAGGCGATGGTTGTGAGGCATGCTGTGATGAAGTATGTCAGAAGGCGGTTGAGTTTCATTTTTTGAGGTTCAATTTTAATGAATTTGTGGTGGGTTGCCGGATCCGTTCAGGAGAGGCGTAATTTGAAATCGTCGATCAGGTGGTTGAGCGCCGGGTAGTCGGCACGCATCTGTTTGAGAAGCTCGCTGTCGCTGAGCGTGTGGCGTGGAAGGCTGCCCTCGTTGATCGCCGTGTCGAAGGTGATATTGTCGTTCTGGAGCGCGTTGTGGAGGAATGCCAGAAGATCGTGGCGTGCCGATTCCATCAGCTCGGCCTGCATCTTATTCTGTACGAGCACGATGAAGTGGGTGTCGGTGTCAAGACGCGGAGGCGCGGCACGCATGGTGTTGATGAGTATATGTGCCTTGGGATGTGTCTGTATGTATGTTTCCCAGGCGGTCTGAAGGGCGTCGGCCGAAAACCGGTTGTTGCGATTCTGTGTCCTGGCATCGGCCGGTGTGGCTGATGCGTCGTCGTGGTGCAGGTTGCTGTGGCGTATTGAAATGTGTGGCACGCCGGCCATCGGTGTGCCCGCTATGCGGGGACGTGACTGAGCCGGAGCCGGAGCCGGGGCCGGCGTCGCGGCTTTGACCGGACTCGGTGTCGCGGCCTGCGGTGTCGGTTGCTTCACGGGGATCGGCGTCGGTGCCGGCTCTGTCGGACGATTGGGGCGGACTGCGGGATCGGATGTCGACCCAGGCCGGGCGGCCATAGGTTTCAACCGCCCCCCTCC
>CAJJOX010000159.1 GCA_905193485.1 uncultured Porphyromonadaceae bacterium
CCATCTCATAGACCGCATAGGCAAGAAAATCAATGTCGCACGTTCGATTGCTGAAGCCATAGGTCTGACAAACGTCACATTCCAGCATGGCGATATCGGTGAATGTCATGAAAAATTCGACTTCGTTGTGAGCCGTGCCGTAATGACGCTCGACAAGCTCTTGCCATTGGTGAACCGCAACATTTCGTCTGCCGACAACAACCGTTTGCCTAATGGATTGTTATGTCTGAAGGGAGGCGATCTGACCGACGAGATCAAAGCCGCAAGACGGCCTGTGCTTGACGTTCCGCTTTCCGACTTCTTTACTGAAGAATATTTCACGACAAAACATCTCATTTATGTTGAGCTATGAACCTTCAAGCATTTGAATTCAATCTTTTCGGCGAAAAGACATATGTGGCATGGGATAACGACACCCACGAAGGAGCAGTGATTGATCCGGGCATGTCGTCGGAAAGCGAGCAGCGTGTATTCGCTGACTTTATCAGCCGCAACGGCATCAAACTTAAATATCTTCTTTACACACATCTGCATGTCGACCACACATTCGGCCATGAGTTTATTCATGACACCTATGGTCTGGAAGCAACGGCTCATCCGGCCGACGCTCCTTTAGGCGAGGCACGCGATGCCCAGGCCCGGATGTTCAGGCTGCGCATTCCCGCCCTTAAACCATTGCACATCGCGACACAGCTTACCGACAATGAAACATTGCCACTTGGCAATGAAACCATACAAGTGATATGTGTTCCGGGACATTCTCCAGGCTCCGTGGCATATTATTGTCCCGAATCATCTTTCGTTCTGACGGGCGACGCACTTTTCCACTCCGGCATCGGTCGCACTGATCTTCCAGGAGGGAATCACAGACAACTTGTCGACAGTATCCGCAACCGACTTTTCACTTTACCACCAGATACCGAAGTGTATCCCGGCCATGGCTCACCGACAACAATCGGAGATGAGGAACGCACGAATCCATACGTGTGACAACGCAGGCATCAACGCAGAAAGAGATTGATATCATCCGCGTTAATCGCACCTCCGCCGCGCACATATTGAAGGATACGCACGATATGCGCCTTTGACGCCTCGCACATAAGCCTCGATGCAGGCGACAAATCGGCCGACACCGCGTCATCGCCATGTTTTCTTAAGGCTTCTCCGGCTAAGATCTCAATTTTATCCTCTTGCCCGATCACAATCAAGCCAAGGACATAGACATAAAAGAAATGAAGCGGGAGATCAGAAGGATCATCAGACTGACAGCGCTGCCGCATGACGAGCTGCATTAGCTCATCGTAAGATTGGCGCCGGAAATAAGCCTCGCATACCATAAGAAGTAGAGAGTCGTCGCCAAGATTCACCAACCCGGTGGAAACAAGTTCGATCACACCTCCGTAGACTTTATTGAAGAACAGATCGGCGCACCACTGCGCTATTCCATCGGCCGAGCTGCGGCTGACGAATTTAACAAGATCCTGACGGATATCGGCAGGAAGAGTTCCCGTACCATATGTGAATATGGTATCGAAATAATCGCGGTCGGGCTCAACTACAAGAGTGCGATATCGACGCAACACCTCAACAGCATTTTCCTCGTGACCGGAAAGGAATTCAAGATGCGCATAAAAATATAGTGTCGAGGCATCTTCGGGATTTTTTTCCATCAGCTTGTGGATGATGCCTCGGGATGCCTCTATATCTATATTGTATAACGCATTGGCTTTAGAAAGCATCGCTTCGGTCGAATCCGGATCGATGGCAAGCGCATATTCTATCGTTTCAAGTGAAGCCTGAGGATCACCGAGTGTGGTGTTTTGCAAATTGGCCAAATCAATCCAGAACCGAAGATTGAAAGGCTCCATTTCCGTGAGGCGGACAGCGTAATCAAGAGCCCTCTGATAGTCTCGTGAATCGAGCGCGATACGATAAAGCTCATGATAGACAGTAGTGGGGTATTGGCATAGTGTTGCTATTTCCTTACAGTATTTCTCCACCAGTCCTGAGTGTCCGCCGGCATTCAGCATGTCGATGATATAAAGCAGATCGCCATCTTCAAGCGAGTTTTTGGACACGCCGGAAAAAAGGGCTTCAAAGCGCGCCCGGTCATCGGGCAAAGTTTCAAGCCCGGCTATGCGGTTGCATAACCTGATTACTGAGGAATCGGGAAGGCGTTCAGCCGCGCGTTCGGCCAGATCGTCCTGACCCAAATCATGCATATATAGGGCGATGCGTTTTCGCATATCGCGGCTGCGTGGATAAAAACGCATGCCGACAAGCAACGCCTCAAGCCCTACATAGTCATCGGGAATGCCGCGCGAATAATCGTAGATATCGAGAAGATCATCCTTACTGAATGCCGACATGTCGGCACCCCGGCGGAGAGCGTCGACAAAATCGTCGTAGAGTTTTTTCAGTTCATCGGGCTGCTCTTCGTCCATTTTTATTTTTTCTGGGCTTTTTCCCAGCTGTCTTTCAATGCAATAGTGCGGTTGAATATCAGATTGCCGGGTGTTGAGTCCTTATCGGGAGTGAAATATCCGACGCGCTGGAACTGGAAGTGATCGAGGGGCTTGGCGGTTGTTGCGAGATATGGCTCAACTTTAATGTTCTCAACCACTTTGAGCGACTCGGGATTAAGCATCTCACGGAAATCACGGTCGGGTTCGGCCGCGGGATTCTCCACTTCAAACAGACGGTCGTAAAGACGGGCCGTGGCATCGACCGCATGACGTGCCGACACCCAGTGAAGAGTACCTTTCACCTTGCGCATGCTTCCCGGGAGTCCGCTACGTGTTTCGGGATCGTAGGTGCAATAAATCTCTTCGATATTGCCGTCGGCATCTTTCTTTATGCCGGTGCATTTGATGATATAGGCACCTTTAAGACGCACTTCGCCGTCAGGGGCGAGGCGGAAGAATTTTTTAGGGGGATTTTCCATGAAATCGTCGCGTTCAATGTATATCTCACGCGAAAACGGCATGCTATGCGTTCCGGCAGTCGGATCCTCGGGGTTGTTTTCCATATCCACCATTTCCACCTTATCGTCGGGATAGTTGGTGAGAATCACTTTGACAGGATTCATCACGGCCATCACACGTGTGGAGATTGCATTGAGATCCTCGCGCACTGCATGCTCAAGCAGTGAAACGCTGTTGAGAGCCTCATATTTCGTGTATCCGATCTTGTCAATGAAACTACGGATTGAACGTGGCGTGAAACCGCGACGACGCATGCCCGAAATTGTCGGCATGCGGGGATCATCCCATCCCGACACAAGGCCTTCTTTCACGAGCTGAAGGAGTTTGCGCTTGCTCATCACCGTGTAGGTGAGATTGAGCCGATTGAATTCGATCTGACGCGGACAATATGTTTCATCGGCGAGCTCTTTTACAAAATATTCATAGAGCGGGCGATGGGGCACGAACTCAAGGGTGCATATAGAGTGTGTCACACCTTCAAAATAATCGCTCTGACCGTGGGCGAAGTCATACATGGGATAGACATTCCACTTCGTGCCCGTGCGATGATGCGGATGCTTGATGATGCGGTACATTATCGGGTCACGGAAATGCATATTGTCGGAAGCCATGTCTATTTTGGCGCGGAGCACTCTTGAGCCTTCGTCAAATTCGCCTTTGTTCATACGTTCAAACAGATCGAGGTTTTCCTCAACAGAGCGGTTGCGGAAAGGACTCTCGGTGCCGGGCACTGTCGGAGATCCTTTCTGCTGAGCGATCTGTTCGGAAGTCTGGTCGTCGACATACGCTTTGCCTTCCTTGATCAGTCGGATAGCCAGATCATACAGCTGCGGGAAATAATCACTGGCATAATATTCGCGGTCGCCCCAGTCGAAACCGAGCCAATGGATATCCTCACGGATCGAATCGACATATTCGACATCCTCTTTCACCGGATTGGTATCGTCGAAACGCAGATTGCATGTGCCGCCGAATTTCTCAGCCACACCGAAGTCCATGCATATGGCTTTCGCATGTCCGATATGCAGATAGCCGTTGGGTTCCGGAGGGAAACGCGTATTGAGTCTTCCGCCGTTCTTTCCGGCCTGAAGGTCGTCCCATACAATCTGTTCAACAAAGTTCAAGCCTTTCTTTTCCTGTGTTTCTTCGATTTCATTTTCTGCCATGGCTATCTGTGATTTTAGTCGGATGTTTACATTCTGTTTGGAGGGTACAAAATTACGCGATATTCCTCAAACGGCAAAAAAACAGCGGCAGAAATTCCGAAGGCGGAATCTCTGCCGTGTGATTAGAGGAATGATGCTCCGGATTACGATTACTCGGCTGCAGGAGCTTCTGTTTCTTCTGCGGGAGCGGCTTCGGCTGCAGCGGCAGCTTCGGCTTCAGCTTTTGCGGCGGCGAGCTCGGCTTTTTTCTTGGCTACGGCTTCGGCCTTAGCTGCGTTTTTAGCCTGTTCGTCGGCAATACGCTGTTTGTCGGCTGCTTCCTTAGCGTTGGCGACATTGTTGCGGACAGCATCGAACGATGCCTGCTTTTTCTGTTTCCAAGCTTCAAAACGACGCTGAGCTTCAGCTTCGTCGAAAGCGCCTTTTTTCACACCGCCCTGAAGATGCTTCATCAGAAGCACACCTTCCTGAGAAAGGATGGTGCGAACTGTGTCAGTGGGCTGTGCGCCTACATTCACCCAATACAAAGCCCGTTCGAAATTCAAAGTTACTGTAGCAGGATTAGTGTTCGGATTATAGGAACCTATCCTTTCAATAAATTTACCATCTCGTGGTGCCCTGCTATCGGCGATAACAATAGGATAAAACGCATAGTTTTTGCGACCATGACGTTGTAATCTGATTTTTGTTGCCATTAAATTAGTTAATTAAGTTGGTTTTGTATTGTATAGCGGGTGCAAAAGTAGCAATTATTTCCCAATTCTGCAAGCCGGTTATTGAAATGATCCTGAATTATTTCGCACTTTTAGCTCCTTTGGCGCCTTTCACACCGCCACCGAGCGAGAAAATATTATGATCATAGGAGCGCACTTTCATGTCAAGATTGCGCTGACGCTTGAGAGCCAGCTTGACAAGCCGATCCATCAGTTTGTCGAACGGGATTCCCGAGGCTTCCCAAAGATAGAATGACAGCGACCCCGGGATGGTGTTGATCTCGTTGACATATATGTGACCGTTGTCGGCGTCCATTATCACATCAACGCGACTCACGCCATGACACGACAGCACGCGGAACGTTTCGCCGGCGAGGAAACGGATTCGGTC
>CAJJOX010000160.1 GCA_905193485.1 uncultured Porphyromonadaceae bacterium
GCCGGTCTTGGCATAGTGGAGGAGGGTGTGAATGGCGGCGGTGGTGAGCTCTTCGCGGCGCGAAAGGGCGAGCATTTCGTCGTGACGCGGCAGATCGGTGCGTGAGAGCGCATAAAGCAACGGCAGCGTGACCTTTCCTTCGCGTAGGTCGTTGCCGGTGGGCTTGCCAATCGTTTCATCGTGATAATAGTCGAAGATGTCGTCTTTGATCTGGAAACAAAGGCCAAGAAGTTCGGCGAACCGGAGCATTGGCTGCATGCGTTCGTCGGATGTGTCGGTGGCGAATGCGCCCATTTTGATGCACGAAACGAAAAGCGAAGCCGTTTTGCGTGAGATGATCTCAAAGTAGGCTTTCTCGTCGAGGGTGTGGAACCGAGCGTTGTAGATCTGGTCGATTTCGCCGAGCGAAAGCTGTTTGCCGAGTTGTGCGAGCACTTCGACCGTGCGGATGTCGCCTGTCGAGATGCCTTGCTGTAGGGCGTTTGACACGAAGTAATCGCCTACGAGCACAGCGATATGGTTGCCCCACAGATTATTGATTGTCGGCTGCGAACGGCGCAACTGGGAGTCGTCGACCACATCGTCGTGAATGAGCGAGGCGTTGTGGAGCATTTCGACGGCGGCGGCGGATGCCATCACGCGGTCGTTGACCTGTCCGAAAAGCTTTGCCGTGAGAATCACGAGTATCGGACGGATGAGCTTGCCCTTAGATTTCAGATAGCCTTCAATCACTTGGGTCATAAGCTGATTGGATGTGGCGAGAGAGCCGCTGATGCGCTCTCTGAGCTGCTGTAGCTCCGGACTGATTGACTGTTGGATATCTTCTAAAGTCGTCATGCTCGGTGTAATGATGTGCAAAAATACAAAAAAACTTGTATTCATTAGGCCATGTAAGGCGATAAATTAGTAATTTTATGCTGACAAATAATATGACAACGATGGAAAATATCGACGACAAGCGTCTGTTTCTTCTTGACGCTTACGCACTTATCTACCGTGCCTACTATGCGCTGATCCGTTCGCCGCGCATCACCTCGAAAGGGTTGAACACCTCGGCGGTGTTTGGTTTCTGCAACACGCTCGACGAAGTGCTGCGCAAGGAGCAGCCGACCCATATAGCCGTGTGCTTCGATCCGCCCGGAGGCCATACTTTCCGTCATGAGATGTATGCCGACTACAAGGCGCAGCGCGACAAACAGCCCGAAGATATCACACTTTCCATACCTTATATAAAAGAGATTCTCGAGGCATACCATATACCGGCCATCACAGTGGAGGGTTTCGAAGCCGACGATGTGATCGGCACTCTTTCACGCATCGCCGAGGCGGAGGGATATACCACATATATGATGACGCCCGACAAAGACTATGGCCAGCTGGTGACCGACAGGGTGATAATGTATCGCCCGTCGCTTCGCGGCGAGGGATTCGAACGGCGCGGGCCTCAGCAGGTGTGTGAGCGCTATGGCATTTCGTCGCCCCGCCAGGTGATAGACCTGCTGGCTCTCGAGGGAGATGCCTCAGACAACATACCCGGATGCCCGGGGGTGGGCGAGAAGACAGCGGCCAAGCTTATAGCCGAGTGGGGCTCGGTGGAGAACCTTATCGCCAATGTCGATTCGCTCAAGGGAGCTCTACGTAAAAAGATCGAAGAGCATGCAGAGCAGATAAGCTTCTCCAAGGAGCTGGTGACCATACGCACCGATGTGCCGCTTCCCGGCATTACCATCGACTCGCTGCGCCGGCGCGATGTCGATATTGACCGTCTGACGGATGTGTATCGCCGGCTCGAATTCCGCACATTCATAACGCGTCTGCGTTCAGGCGCATCGGAAAATTCTGTTCCGGCCAAACCGGCTCAAGGCTCGCTATTCGATCTTGACGATGCCGGCAACGTGGTTGAAAACGCGGCGGCTCCCGTCGTTGCCGCCCGCTCGCTGTCGACGGAAGCGCACAGCTACAGCATCGCCGCCTCGGCGGCCGATGTGGCCCGAGCCGTGGTCGAAGTTTCGGGACTCTCCGACATCGGCATCTTTGTCGATGCCGACGGCGCCGAACCAATGACGGCCACGCTTCGCGGCGTTGCTCTGGCTACGGGAAACGGCCGCGGCATCTATATTCCGCTTTTTCCGGCCGACAGCTCTCAGGAGCACCGGGTGATGCTCGAGCCTCTTTTCGGGACGCGCTCGCCGCGCCTTGTGAGCCACGACATGAAACGCGACCTTCTGTTGCTTGCCAATGCCGGATTCAATGTGGCCAATGACTATTATGACACATCCGTGGCCCACTATCTGATCGATCCCGAGATGAAGCATGCGCTCGGACTGCTGTCGATGAAATATCTCGACTATGAGCTTCTCCCGCCTCCCGCAAAGGGTGTGCAGGAAAGTGATAACGCACGTGCCGACCGGGCATGCGAGGCCGCGGGCGTCAGTCTGCGTCTGCTCGAACCGCTTCACCGCGAGATCACCGAAGGCGGCCTTGAGCCCCTGTTGCGCGACATAGAGCTGCCGCTCATCAGAGTGCTCGCCGAGATGGAGCGCACCGGCGTGCGTATCGACACGGCCGAGCTCAACGCCTTGTCGCAGCGCTTTTCGGCGCGTCTGGCGGAAATGGAGGAGAAAGTCTATCTTCTTGCCGGAGTGCGGTTCAATATCTCGTCGCCCACACAGGTCGGCGAAGTGCTTTTCGACCGGCTCAAGCTCGATCCGGCTGCAAAACGCACCAAGCGCGGAGCTTATTCGACCACCGAGGAGATCCTTGAGAAACATCGTCAGAGCCATCCTGTGGTCGACCTGATATTGAAAATACGTGCATTGCGCAAGCTGCTCGCCACTTATGTCAACGCCCTGCCGGCGCTTGTCAATCCACGCACGGGGCGCATACACACCTCCTACAACCAGACGGTCACGTCGACCGGACGCATATCGTCGACCAACCCCAATCTGCAGAATATCCCCGTGCGCACCGACGACGGCCGTGAGATACGCCGCGCTTTCGTGTGCGATCCGGGCGACATGCTGATGTCAGCCGACTATTCACAGATCGAGTTGCGCCTTATGGCCGATATGAGCGGTGACGCCGACATGCTCGAGGCGTTCGCCTCCGGCTCCGACATCCATCGTGCCACTGCCGCCAAGATCTATCATCTCAGCCTTGATGAAGTGACCGACGATCAGCGCCGCAATGCCAAGACGGCCAACTTCGGCATCATATACGGCATCTCGGCGTTTGGCCTATCGGAGCGGCTCGGCATACCGCGCAGCGAAGCAAAAGCGCTTATAGAGGGCTATTTCCGCACATATCCGGGTGTGAAGGAATATATGGACCGAAGCATAGCGACCGCCCGCGAAAAAGGCTATGTCTCCACACTCGAAGGCCGGAAGCGCATGCTGCCCGACATCCTGTCGCGGAATTCGGTGGTGCGCGGTTATGCCGAACGCAACGCCATCAATGCGCCCCTGCAAGGCTCGGCGGCCGATATCATAAAGATAGCCATGGTGCGCATCGCGTCTGAAATGCGTTCGCGCGGACTGCGTTCGCGAATGCTGATGCAGGTGCATGACGAACTGGTGTTTAATGTCGCCGCAGGAGAAATGGATGTGATGCGCGAACTGGTGGTGCGCAACATGACCGGCGCGTATACGGGACGTGTGGCACTGGAAGTTTCCGTCGGAACGGGCACCGACTGGCTGCAGGCTCATTGATCCTTTTCAATCATTTTGAATGACGAATTGTTATATATAGCATATATGCGACGTTTTCTAAATACACTTATGCTGATGGCGGTTGCCCTGACCGTGTCGGCCGCAGGTTATAAGCCGGCCGATGTGCCCGACGTGCATGCGGCCGACCGCACGCAATATGTCAGCAATCCCGACGGCCTGCTCAGCCGGGAGGCTGTCGCGCGGCTCAATGCCGAACTCGGACGCGTGCGGAAGTCCCCCCCGGCCGACGGCGCGGGGCGACCCCCCCGCCATGAGCACCCCCCACGAGATCGAGTACACCCTGACCTTTGATTCCTCCACCGCCGTGGAGGCCGCCCAGTGAGGCGTTTTCTCGCCGGACTGCTGGCGGCGCTGATGGTCTTGTCCCTCTGCGCCTGCGGCGCGGCTGACGCCCCGACGGGGTCCAACGGATTCGTTTCTGGTTTCGGACTCATGTTCTGTTCGGATTTCGCAGGGCAAAAATAGCGATTTTTATCGGTTTTCGCCACCTTGCCCGAAAATTAACCCCGACAAGCGAAATGAACCGGAAATTTGTTTTTGCGACCGACATGCATTATCTTTGCCGATAATTATTACAAAGAACCACTTATGTCAACGAAACAACAAACGCTGAAGGCCCCGATCTCGTTCTCGGGAAAGGGACTGCATACGGGCGTGCAGGTGACGATGACGATCCATCCCGCAGAAGCCGGCCGGGGCATCGTATTCCGCCGCACCGATATCGAAGGACAGCCGGAGATCCCGGCACTTTGCGACTACGTGGTGGACACCTCGCGCGGCACGACGATCGAAGCCGGCGGCCACCGTGTCAGCACCATCGAGCACGTCATGTCGGCCCTCTGGACCCTCGGCGTGGACAACGCCCTGATCGACATCGACGCCCCGGAGACCCCGATCCTCGACGGTTCGGCCCGCGAATACGCCCGCGCCATCACCGAAACGGGGCTCGTGGATCAGGATGCCGAGCGCAACTACTATCACGTGACCGAGAAAATGGTCTACACGATTCCCGAAAAGGGCACGGCGATCATCCTCTACCCCGACGACGAATTCTCCGTCTCGGTCCATGTGGACTACAACTCGAAGGTGATCGGCAACCAGTACGCGACGCTCGAGCCGGGCGACGACTACGCCTCGAAGATCTCCCCGTGCCGCACGTTCGTCTTCCTACACGAACTCGAGCCGCTCATGAAGATGAACCTCATCAAGGGCGGTGACCTGGACAACGCCATCGTCGTGGTCGAGAACCCCGTTCCCGAGGAGCAGCTCGACCACCTCAAGAAGCTCTTCAACAAGCCCGACATCGAGATCAAGGCCGGTTACCTGAACAACCTCGAGCTGCGCTGCAACAACGAGCTGGCCCGCCACAAGCTGCTCGACCTGCTGGGCGACTTCGCCCTGCTCGGCGTGCGGATCAAGGGCCGCGTATGGTCCACCCGCCCGTGCCACTT
>CAJJOX010000161.1 GCA_905193485.1 uncultured Porphyromonadaceae bacterium
AACTCAAAGTTTTGCACTTCGATTTGGAATCTTGCCAAGAAAGATTATTTCGGGCAGTTACCGTCGGTTAAGGCGGGATTTTCTTGCTTCAATCTCAGCCTTTATTTATTTTTGTATATGAAATGTGGCTCTCCTGATGCATCCGGTTGAATAAACAATACATCATGATCCGGAGTTATCATTGAAACATCTTCTGTAAAAAAAATGACTCAACAACCCGAAATAGACCGTTCCTGGAATAAGAGATTCGAGGACTACACAGAATTCATGGTCAGCAATCCCGTGTATGACGGACTGTTTTACGAGCGGGATAAAAACGGTCGTGTAAAATGGGTCGTGTACGGAAAGTCTGAGAAAGGCAAAATCCGTCGGGCCTGGTGGGATAAGCAGTGTGAACGCCTCGGAATCCCGATCCGTAAAGGCTGTTATGCCATCGTTTCGCGCATGCTGCATCCCACGAAGAAACACGTGTGCCAATGCTGTGGCAAAGAGTTGGGTATATTTTATGAATATCCCGGCAAACGCCTCATTGAATTGATAAACAAAGCTTTTGGCTGGAATCTGACACCTTCGGATAAGACAGTCAAAGAGATCATACAGGATGCCGCCGCCATTCCCGACGGGTTGAAAACCATTCAGAAAATCCTTCATATTGACACGGCATTGTCGTTGGAGCAGACCATCAGGTTCTGTTATAATGAAATGGTAGCCAAGGAAAACAATCTGCTTTCTCCCGGAGTGATGAGCAATTGTCCCGACCGTTTCGACGGCTTTCATTCCGACGGTCTGTGCTGTCGTTCTGAAACTGACAAAGGACGGCATTCAGATAATATGAAAACCTATGCCCAGGATCGAAGGGCTTATGAGGAGTGGTCTGACGGCAACTGGAATTTAGCCAACCGGATTATGGGTGAATACGCCAAACAGAAGGCATGCCAGTGCCCTCAGTGTGGAAAGATAAGAAAGATGACGGCCGACCACATCGGTCCCGTTTCGTTGGGCTTTTGCCACAGCAAGTATTTTCAACCGTTGTGCCGTTCATGCAACAGCGCGAAAAACAATCGTTTTACCTTTGCCGATGTCCGGACTCTCCTTGATCTGGAACGCAGTGGCGAAACCGTCATAAGCTGGCATTCACGTCCTGTATGGGATATGGTCAAATTTCTGATCGGCAGCGACGACGATGCCAAGTCGGCCGGCAATCTGATGGCTCATACCCACCAGAATATCCTTAAGCTCCTGTCGATAGTCTACCGCGAATCAGGCACCGGTTTTCTGTCACGCTATCTGCATCCCGAGTTTGCCGAGATCGACTATCGGTTTAAAAACTTTGATTTCTTCGACTTTTCCGATGAACAGATTGTCCAAAAACGACTGACAAGCGCCAATAAGATTAAGAACAAGGAACGTTACGTCCGCATCGCTTTTGAAAGTCTGGCCGAATTTGACATGAAAGACAATCGGAAGGTTCACTTCTATCTTGATGAATTCGCCGATGAGATTTCAATATTGTGTCAGACAGTTCGTGACGGGGATTATCCTGCCGCCGACAGTCTTTTGCAGAGTTTGATTGATAAGATTTCATTACGCATATTCAATGCGGAATGGCAGCGACAGTGATTCGTGTGCGCATGTCAGCCGCCGTTTCATTGTGTCTGGCACATCCTGTAAAACTCGTCAAAGCCAATTTCCCTGCGCATGAGCATGTCGTAGGCCGACGATTTTTCAGGGGTGTAATCCATTTCGGTTTCGCCTCCGCCATCCTCCAGCGCCGGCAGACTTTCCAACGCATCTCTCACCGAAACATAACGAGGCAGCCCATCTCCTTCTTTTGAAAACAAGGGTTCCGGTTGCGCGATGGTTATCGTGTAGTCGAGCGATCCTATGATGATGACACGTTTCCGCCTCTGCGGAACGCCGTAATCAGCCGCGTTGAGTCTGAGCGGAGCATTTACCTTATATCCGATCGCCGCGAATGACGATATGATTTCTTTCATAGCGTCGCCTCCTCGCATGGTCAGAATGCCCGGAACATTTTCCATTACGAAAAAACGGGGTCGTAGGGTTTCGACCATTTCGACAAACTCCTTAAAAAGCTGGTTTCTCTTGTCATCCGGATTCCTCCAGCCGGCATAGGAAAATCCCTGACAAGGAGGTCCGCCCACGATGACGTCCACTTCTTTGTCTCGGCAGCAATCGATTATCCGCCGTTTCGTGTCATCCAGTGTTATGTCTCCGACAATAAAATTGTCCTCCGGTGTGTGTTTGCAATGGTTGAAACGGTTGGTCGCCATTATGTTCCTGTCCATTTCATTTGCTGCCAACAGCGTGAAGCCGTTCATGATGAATCCTTCCGACAGTCCGCCGCATCCGGCAAACAGATCGATGAAATTAAAGCTCGTCAGATGCGGCTTGAGCAGCGAGGAAACAACCCTTGCAAGCAGCGGAGGCACTGCATTGCCTATCTGTTTGTATTGTGACGCTTTCGACCCCTGAAACACAAAATCGTCGGGAAACGATTGCAGACGTGCCGCCTCGCGGTTCGACATCACTCTGTTTTGTGACGGATGCAGATTGCATCCGTTGCCTACGCGGTTGAAATAGGTGGCGATCGTATAGCTTGGAGCGTCCCATTTCAGCCGGCCGTAATATGTGGTGCGTCCTCCTGTCGAACGGATGTTTCTCAATCTTGCGTCTTCAATCGACAGCGGGATATCCTGCCAGTTGCCTCCCTCGCGGATATAGGGCGCTATGCAGGCCTCGTGCGCGCCCATCTTAAAGGCGACATGATTATAGAGTTTCATAAGGAAATCAATTGCTTTTCTTCATCGTTAAGTCCATATAGCGACGCTATGTAATCGTCTGCTTCCTCAGGTGATGCGTGTTGGACAAGATCGACATTCACTTTGTCGAGATCCACGATGGGCAGTTCGTCGAGTTCATAATTGTTGATATGGTTGTTGGAGCTCGTGACTTTAAATCGCCAGTTCATGATCGAGCTGTTCATAATCATATACAGTTTTTCAAGCACACGTTCGTCGGCGGATATGTAATTGCATGAATTTCCCAATATGTCGTTAGGCTCGCATATTGCGAATTTTAGCCGCCGTTTCTGTCCTCCGTTTGAAATCTGTTGACATATCAGTCGGCGGCGGTTAAAATCATATGTCATATAGTCATTCGTCCGGGTCGATATGAATTCAGGCGCGACATATTCGCCATCACCCTCTCTTATCTCGCCCGTCCCGATCATTTTGCCGCGAACGAGTCTATAGGGCGTTTCCGTCCGGGTGATGTATTTTTTGCAGAGCGTCAGATCCAGTTCGCCACGCCTGTTTCTTACCATTTCGAGATCCTTAAGCCTGGGCAGTGTCATCAGCTTTTTCAAAATCTCCCATTCTCCCGATCTGATTGCCGGGATTTCAAGATTCCTTGGGAAGAGTTCTTTGATGAGAGTCAGGGCGACAGGAAATGTCTCGCCATTCTGTCTGATGACGATATCTTCCGTGACACCTCCTTTTTCAAGCACGAAGATGCAGGTGGCCTGACTCACGTTTTCAAACAATGCAGCTTTTTCCGGGAAAAATTCTATTGATTTTACGTTGTTTTGCGATAAGAGATGTTCCCTGAGTTTCGACGCCGAAAGATCGCCGAAGAGAGTCGATGGACATATTATGCCCATTCGGCCTTCGGGCTTGAGCATCTGGAGCATCCTTTCGATCGACAGCTGGTAGAGATTGAGCATCCCTTCGATGGCGAGATGATAATTTCCACATCTGCGATAGTAGGATGCCATATTCATGATGCGTTCCCGGTTCGAAGCGCCCCTCTTTGATTTATATGGCTTCAACACCAGATAAGGAGGATTGGAAACTATCGCATCAAAACTTTCGTCGGCAAATACGTCCATATCGTTTCCTGATACGGTGCGGTCTGCTGTAGAATGATTGTTCCCCATCAGGCCATTCCTTAAAACTATGTGGCTCGCTATGGCTTTACAGTCTTCTTCATTCACTTCATCAAGGTGTGTCAAGGCCTTGAGGCGGGTGATGCTCAATGCGTCCTTGTCGATATCGAGCGCATAGACATTTGTCAGAACCGCTTTACGTTTGTCGTCAAACAGATTGATGATATTTTCATAGAACCGGCCTGTGCCGCATGCGAAATCAAGAATCCGCATATCCTTTTCAACCGTCGGAATGGTTCGCCCGATTATAATCCGGGCGATGTCGGGTTGTGTATAGACCGATCCCGATTCTATCAGTCGTTCTTTCGATTTTAGGCGTATTTTATGGCTTTTGTCACTATAGACGAATTTTGAGTTGAGAAATCTGATATGGAGTGCCTCGCAGATCATCGGTATCGATTCGATATCCGTGTCATGGATCATCCTGTGCTCCTGCCGCCGGCTTTCGAAGAGAATGTTCATGATCCTATCGGCCATTACCCCAAACCTTCCGCACACATAGGTATAGATCAAATCCGACAACAATGAACTGTGTATATCGGAAGCTGTCGTCTGAAGTTTCTCATTTAAAGCAGTATGATCCCGCTCTGCGGTTTGTGTGCGTCGGCCGTCGTTTTCAAGCATGGAAACTGCTGCCTGAAAAATGGCCTGATCCTCCATCGTTGTATAGTTGTCCATGCTTGCTACGGTTTTTCCTACAAAATTACTGCCTTTTTTTCATACCGCAAATTAATCGGCATTTTTTACCCCCGTCGCCAAGCCTTGAAAACCGCACGCGGATATCGTAAATTTTTGCACGCGAGAACCATTTTTGCCGGCGAAAAAATAATTTGTCAGGGAGAGAGGCGTGTTTGGAATTATGTTTGTAAATTTGCCGGCGAAATCATCGACGATATATGGATCTTGAAGCCACATTCCTGTTTCTCGCCGAGATGGTGGGCACCATAGCCTGTGCTATCAGCGGCATCCGTCTTGCGGCCGGTAAGAATTTCGACTGGTTCGGTGCTTATATCATCGGTCTGGTCACAGCCATCGGCGGCGGCACGCTCCGCGACGTTTTGCTTGATATCCCGGTGTTCTGGATGCAGTCGTGGTGGTATCTTGCAGTCACGGCTCTGTCGCTCGCCCCGGGCATCGTGTTCCCCAACCTCCTC
>CAJJOX010000162.1 GCA_905193485.1 uncultured Porphyromonadaceae bacterium
AGCAATCGTGCACCGAAAGATGCGCGACGAGTATCCCGGGCGCCTCCATATTGTGGAACGCGAAGGGAAACTCGGACTGGGCACCGCCTACATAGCCGGATTCAAGTGGGCGCTCGCACGTCCGGAATATGAATATATCTTCGAGATGGACGCCGACTTCTCCCACAAGCCCGACGACCTGATGAAACTCTACCGCGCATGTTCGGAAGAGGGAGCCGACATGGCCGTCGGGTCGCGGTACATCACCGGCGTCAATGTCGTCAACTGGCCCATGGGACGAGTGCTGATGTCGTATTATGCATCGGCCTACGTGCGCTTTGTCACCCGCATGAAAGTGCGCGACACCACCGCCGGTTTTGCCTGCTACCGGCGTCAGGTGCTCGAAACCATCCAGCTCGACAGAATCAAATTCAAAGGCTACGCATTTCAAATCGAGATGAAATTCACGGCATTCAAATGCGGCTTCACGATCAAGGAAGTGCCCATCATCTTCGTCAACCGCGAAAACGGCACAAGCAAGATGTCAGGCGGCATATTCGGGGAAGCGGTGTTTGGCGTCATCCGCCTGAAAGTCAACAGCTGGTTCAGAAAATATCCAAAACATAAGTCAGATGGCAACATATGATGCAAACTCACAGCCGACACTCATACACAACGTCTATATCGTCAACGAAGGACGTTCGTTTTATGGCTATGTGCTGGTCGAGGGCGACACGATAAGTGTAGTCGGCGAAGGGACACCTGACCGGGAGCTTATCAGCCGCTCCAAGGCCATCGATGGCGGAGAACGCCTTCTGCTTCCGGGCGTCATCGATACCCATGTCCATTTCCGGGATCCGGGACTGACACACAAGGCCGACATGGCCACAGAAAGCATGGCAGCCGTCGCCGGAGGCGTCACCTCGTTTATCGACATGCCCAACACCAAGCCGCCGACGGTGACGGTGGCCGAAGCCGAGCGCAAGATGGCCAGAGCGGCAGAGGTGTCGGTGGCAAACTATGCCTTTTTCATCGGTGCAACCGACAACAACATCACCGAGCTGGCACGTGCCGACTACTCGCGCATCGCAGGAGTCAAACTCTTCATGGGTTCCTCGACCGGCAATATGCTTGTCAGCGATCCCGAAGCCATAAATGCGATTTTCGACACCGTGCCGGCCATTGTGGCGGTTCATGCCGAAGACGAAACTCTGCTGCGCCAACGACGTGAAGCCGTGATCGAACGTTACGGCGAGAACCTACCCATCGATTTCCATCCGGTGATACGCAACCATGACGTCTGCTACGAAGCGTCACGCCGCATAGTGGAGCTGGCCCGTGCCCATCGCCACCGGCTGCATCTGCTTCATGTTTCGACTGCGGCCGAGCTGACACTTCTCGACAATTGCCCTCTTGCCGAAAAACTCATCACCGCCGAAACCTGTCCGCAATATCTCGCTTTCAGCGATGAACAATACGCCATGCTCGGGTCACGCATCAAATGCAACCCGGCCATCAAACGTCCAGCCGACCGCGACGCCCTGCGCCGGGCCGTGGCCGACGGCCTTATCGACACCATAGCCACCGACCATGCCCCTCATCTGCCCGAAGAAAAACAGGGCACGGCACTGACAGCGGCCTCCGGCATGCCGATGATACAATTTTCGCTTGTGCTGATGCTTCAGATGGCCGACGAAGGCATCTTCGACATCCACACCATCGTGCGGGCAATGTGCCATAATCCCGCCACTATCTACGGCATCGAGCGCCGGGGATTTATCCGCCCCGGATACTATGCCGACCTTGTGATGGTCGACAATGACTGCGAGCCCTACACGATTACCGACCAATGGGTCATAAGCCGGTGCGGCTGGACTCCGCTTGCCGGCCTTACCGTAGGCAACAAGATAGAGCTGACAATGGTCAACGGACGCATAGCCTACCGTCAGGGCATAGCGTTTTCCGCTCCTAACGGACGGCCACTCCGATTTATCCACTGAATCGTGGAAACGACACGTATTATCTTTCATTCTATCGCGTTATGAAATTCAGATTCTGTCCTGACTGCGGCATGGAACTTGAGCTGCGACAGCTTGACGACGAGATCGACGTACCTTGGTGTGTCAGATGCGCCAAACCCTGGTTCGCAGTGTTTCCGGTGGCTGTGATAGCGCTGGTCCACGACGGCCAAGGACGCGTATTGCTATTGCGGCAGAACTATATCAGCCCCGTGTTCCGCAATCTTGTGAGCGGCTATGTCGTACCCGGTGAACGAGCCGAGCAGACGATGGTGCGCGAGATTAAAGAGGAAACGGGATTTGACGTGCTGGAATGGGAACTCCGCGGCACCTGGTGGTTTGCACGCAAAGAAATGATGATGATCGGATTCATGGCCCGTGTGGAAGGCGGAGAGCCCCGACTTTCCGGTGAAGTCGACGGAGCCTCATGGCACACACCCGAGGAGGCCGTGAAACTTGTCCACCAACGGCCCGAAAGCGTGTCGCGCATCCTCACGCAGATGTACCTCGACGAACACCGTGCCGGACTCCGATAGACGGCAAAGGTCATTTCCCGATAATCCGGCGAAGGGTATCGGCAAGATCCTGTAGTGCAGGATCGTTGAGAAGATCATTGGCAGCCTTTGCGGCATCCGTCATGTCGGAACGGCGCTGAGTGTTCTCCATAACGCTTTTTGCCTCTATGAGCGTCAGACAAAGAGCGCCTAATGTGGTAAACAGCGGAAACGCCGGAATGTCCCACTGCATGGTAGACCGCAAAAACAGGGCTGAGGCGATGAGCAGGGCATCGACCACAGCAAGCGACATGAGAGTGATGAAATAGCGCACGAGCTTATCGACGGTGCGGCGATAGCCACGGGAAGTGCGTCGCATACCGTTACGCCGCACACGCCGCAGCGCACTGACCAGATCACACACAGCGGCTATTATCACAGCCGTGAAATCAAAAAACATCAACATCACCACCCATTGCAGGCTGGCGATGATATCATAAGGAAGAGCGACGACAGGATTCATGGACGGGTGTTTTGGGGCTTGATGCGCAGAAGCAGCGCACAGTCGCAAAGATACACCCGCCCGAGAAGCATGTGGTGCGAATCAGCAGCACCGTGTGACTACAGAACGGAAATTACGTCGGAGTTTTATTCAGCGTGAAAATTCCATCAGACGGCTAAGATATTTGCCGATGATATCAAATTCGATATTGACGCGTGTGCCGGGACGGAAAGTGTGGAAATTGGTATGCTCAAAAGTGTATGGTATGATGGCTACACGGAACGAATCGCGCTCCGAATCACACACGGTCAGGCTGACGCCGTTGACGGTCACGGATCCCTTTTCAACCGTCACATAACCTTTTGCGGCCATTGACGGGTCGACATCATAACGGAATTTATAATAGTGCGAGCCATCGACTTCCTCAACACTCTCACACACGGCGGTGCAGTCGACATGACCCTGCACGATGTGTCCGTCGAGTCGCCCGTTCATCACCATCGAGCGCTCGAGATTGATTTCCGAGCCCTCCGTGAGAAGCCCAAGATTGCTGCGGTCAAGGGTTTCCTGTATAGCCGTCACGGTATATGAACCGTCATCGTGCAGAGCCACGACGGTGAGGCACACTCCGTTATGGGCCACCGACTGGTCTATTTTCAACTCGTTGGCGAAAGAGCATTTAACACGTATATGGCGATTGCCGCCTTCATCTGTGACGGCCACGACACGGGCCGATTCCTCAACTATTCCTGAAAACATGACTTGAATTTTTGACAAATTTACCACATTATATCGGGTTTTCTGCAAAAATACCGTATATTTGTTGATAAACTCGCCTCCATGATATCCGTCAGGTCACATATCAGCATATTACAGGCACTCCTGCTTTTGTTTTCGGTCATGACCACGCCCGCGGCAGCCGGAGCGGAAGAAACGGGAAAAGAAGTGGCCGTGTTCGTAACCATCGGACAATCCAACGCCGACGGATCAGCTTTTGCCGATTCGGCGGAGGATACGCGTCTGCGCCAATGGTATGAATCGACAGCCAACAAAGGGAAGCTTAAGATCTGGTATCGCAGCTGCAAGGTTGAGAATCAGCCGCCCAACCGCCTGGGCGAGAAGCCGCGGTGGGTTGTCGACGGCGACACCACCGATGCCGGCCCGGGGTGGCTCGATCTGTGGTATCGCAATGAAAACAGCTCGGGTCGCACGGCCATGAACATGATACACGGTTTCGGCACTTCCAGCACCGGCGCCGACAAGGCGCAGGGACGGCGCGGCATGGAGGGTGAACTGGGCATGCAGTTTGCCCTGACGATGCCGGAGTGCGAACTTTACATTATAAAACTCGGCGTGTCGGGATCGCACATCTCGTCATGGGCCGACAGCATCGACGATCACAACTGGCGATATTTCATGCAACATATCTATAAGCCCGCCATCGACAGCCTGACTGCGAGCGGCAGGCAACCGCGGCTGGCCGGGGTATGGTGGATGCAGGGATGCGCCGACAGCGACAAGACGCGCGAATATTACGAAAGTCACCTGCGCTACCTGATAGAGCGCTTTCGCCGTGAGTCGGGATTTGCAGACGCTCATTTTTATATCGGGCAGATCGTAGGGCCGGGAGAAAATACCGACATACCCGACGGATCGAAAGGCTACAGCAAATCCGTGCGAGCCGCCCAGGAAGCCGTGGCCGCCGACATGGCGGACGTGACGATGGTTGACACTTCCACATTCCCCATGCAATATGAAAAATCTTTTGGCGGATACATACACTTCAACCACAAGGGTGTAAACACCATCGGACGTGCTCTCGCCCGCCTCATAACACAATGCGCGGGACAATGGGCACATTACGACACGACGGAAGCAGCAACAACGCAATAACATCTCATCATATGGGTCATAAGACACAGGACTACGATTATCTGATAGTGGGCGCCGGGCTTTTCGGCGCCACATTCGCCCGAATGGCTACCGACGCGGGGCGCAAATGCCTGGTGATCGACCGTCGCGACCATCCGGGCGGCAACATATACAGCGAAAACATCGCGGGCATAGACGTGCACCGCTACGGTGCCCACATCTTCCACACCAACAACAAGGCCGTGTGGCAG
>CAJJOX010000163.1 GCA_905193485.1 uncultured Porphyromonadaceae bacterium
GCCGCTGATTTCGCGTGCTGTCGGTCTGTGTGGCCGTGCGGCGTGCGGCGCGGCGGTGGCGGCGGTGGCGTGTCGGTGTCTTTGTCGAGTCAGACAATGCTCCGGTCACACTTCCTGACGTGGTGTCGGGGAATGTTTCCGTTGACATGCGTGGCTCGGATATGGCTGTTGGCTTAGCGCCTGTGGCACTGATGGCCATAAGCAACACCGTGGCAAATATTATATATAAATGAGTGCGACTCAATTCGTGACAATGTCTGGTAATTGCCTGCAAAGATACGACCGGCGCCCGAATTTCACAACTATTGCACCGCTTTTTCACGGAGTGGCGATGTTAATTTGACTGAAACCGGCATCTTATCCGCCGCATGCTTCGGTCTTCGCTTCGGCCTGCTTGCGCATTATGGCGCTTTTTTGTGCATCATTAAACCGCCGTATGGAAACTTTTGTTATTTTTGCATCACCATTCATGACCTAAAAGAGTTCAAGCAATGAAAGAACAATTGAATATCGATTGGGCGAACTTGCCTTTCGGCTATGTCCGCACCGACTACAATGTGAGATGTTACTTCCGCGACGGAAAGTGGGGCGACATCGAAGTGACCGATTCAGAACGCATCGACATACACATGGCCGCCACATCACTTCACTACGGCCAGGAAATTTTTGAAGGAATGAAGGCTTTCCGTGGTGCCGACGGCAAAGTGCGCGTGTTCCGCATGCAGGAAAATGCCAAACGAATCCGCGAATCAGCTCTCGGGCTGAAAATGGAGCCGGTTCCCGTCGAGCTTTTCTGTGAAATGGTGAAAAAAGTGGTGAAGCTCAACGAACGTTTCGTGCCTCCATACGGAAGCGGAGCCTCCCTCTATATCCGCCCGCTCGAGATCGGTATGAGCGCCAGCGTAGGCGTGCGCACCTCCACCGAATATCTCTTCCTGATTCTCGTAAGCCCGGTCGGTCCTTATTTCAAGACGGGCTTCGCTCCGACCAACATCTGCATCATGCGTGAATATGACCGAGTCGCTCCCAAAGGCACCGGCCGATGGAAAGTAGGCGGCAATTATGCCGCAAGCCTCGGCGCCGGTGAACGCGCCCACGAGCTCGGATATTCGGCAGTGCTTTATCTCGATCCAAAAGAGAAAAAATATCTCGACGAATGCGGGCCGGCCAATTTCTTCGCCATCAAAGACGGAAAATACATCACTCCCGAATCGGAATCGATACTCCCGTCAGTCACCAACATGAGCCTTCAGCAGTTGGCAGAGGATATGGGCATAGAAGTCGAACGCCGGCACATCACCGTCGACGAGCTTGCCGAAGTGCAGGAGGCCGCAGCGTGCGGCACCGCCGCCGTAGCGTCGCCCGTAGGTGAGATCGACGACCTCGACACAGGCATGAAATACGTCATCGCGCGCGACGGCAAACCGGGTCCGATCACGACACAGCTCTACAATGCGCTGCGTGCCATTCAGCTTGGCGAAGCTCCCGACGTTCACGGCTGGAACACAATCATCGAATGAACTATCAGAAGATAATCGACAAATATTATCCCGCAGGCACCCGTCTGCGGGATATTTATATGGCGCATTGCCGGAGTGTAGCCAACGAGGCTCTCGGGATTGCGGCGCGTTGCCGGCTCGACCTTGATACGACCGACATCGAAGCCGCCGCCATGCTCCATGATATAGGCATTTTCGCCACCGACGCCCCCTCGATCGAATGCCACGGCACGCGGCCCTACATCGCACATGGAATTATAGGCCGCGAGTTGCTTCTGCGCGATGGTGTCCCTGAAGCCATCGCCGAAGTAGCCGCCCGGCATACGGGAGCCGGCCTCACACCCGACGAAATCACATCGCAGCATCTTCCGCTCCCGGCAGTCGATCTCTGTCCGCACTCTTTGCTTGAAAGGCTGATATGCTATGCCGACAAATTCTATTCCAAGTCCGGCGATATGAAGCGCAAGTCTTTTGATGCCGTGCGCAGGAGCATGCAACGTTTCGGCGCTGATTCGCTGAGGCGGTTCGACAGCATGCATGATGCCTTCAATTGCCATTGCTGAACTCTGTCGCCACATCGAAGCATGGACAAGCCTTGGCCGCGAATTCATTGTGGCCGTGAACGCTTGCTCCCGGATAGCGGTGCAGAAGCTCTCCGACAATACTCCTCAGTGCCGCTCGTTGTGCGGCTGTCCGTGTGTCGGCCGCACGCATCTTGCTGTCGCAGCCTCCGACATAACACACTCCTATTGAACATTTGTTGTGCCCTGTGCAATGTGCGCCCGGCTCTTCTTCGCGACGTCCTCGTCTGATGGTGCCGTCAAGGCCGATAAGGTAGTGATAACCGATGCTTTTGAATCCGCGGGCGCGATGCCAGCGGTCGATTTCGGCGACGCTCGTTTCACGTCCTGCGGGCGTGGCCGAGCAATGAATGATTATTTCAGTGATTTTTCTCATGACACCGCAAAGTTACGGCGTCGTTATGTCGGTCTGGTGCGAATCCCCACTTCTTATAACGGTTTGGGAAAGTTTTCGCTGGCATGAGTCTTGAATCCGCCATGGCCGTCACTTTCCACAAGCAGAGCCTCGGCGCCGTCAACAGAGCGTATCATGGAGAGCGCCTTCTCGGCCGTCATGGCCATGCAGGCGGGGGCAAGAGCGTCGGCGGTCATGCAGTCGCGGGCTATGACGGTGGCGCTCAGCGTCGTGCTGACTGCAGGGCGTCCGGTGGTGGGATCGATGGTGTGCCACGTCTTGCCCGATGCGCTTTGCTTGAAATTGCGGTAATTGCCTGAAGTGGCTATGCCGCAGTCGGTAAGCTCTATCACGGCTAAGGCGTCGCTTCCGGGTGCCGCGCCTTCGACCGGCAGGTCGATCTGTATATGCCAGGGCTCGCCTTGAGGATTGTGGCCGGAGAGGGCTATCTCACCGCCTATCTCTACCATATAGTCAGCCGAGCCGTTGCGCCGGAGCATCTCGCCGATCAGGTCGCAGCCATAGCCTTTGGTGATGGCGCTGAAATTGAATTCTGTGGCCGGCGAACACTTTACGATCGTGTCTGCCTCAATCCGGCATCGGCTGATGCCAACGTGGCTCAAGGCGCTGTCAATCATGGCCTGCGTGGGCGGTTGGGAGGCGTTGTCATATCCGAAGCCCCATAAGTTGACCAAAGGAGCCACTGTCGGATCGAAAGCGCCACCACTCAGCATGTTGATTTGCCGTGACGCATTGAATATACGCCGCAGCAGGGTGTCGGTTGCCGACGACTCGCCCCGGTTGATGGCTGAAACGAGCGAGTTCCGGTCGAACGGCGACAGCGAGTGCTCGACCCGTTTCATCACTGACATGATCGAATCGTCGAGATTGACCGCCGACGAGTAGGTTATACTGTAAGTGGTGTTCCACACCACACCGGAGCATTGGTGCGTCGTAGTGCTGTGTCGGCATCCGGCAAGCGTCATGACGGCGCCGGTGATGATGGCTGTCACCACATAGGCGATGATGTGATTTCTATTCATCATATGAACTCTTTTGCCGCAAAATTAGTTATTTATCCGGTGATATACACTATATTTGTGTGGCAAATCTAAAATTCAAGTGAATATGAAAATCTCATATCTTTTTCTTGGCGCCGGCTTCGAGGAAGTCGAGGCTCTGGCGACGGTCGACATCATGCGCCGTGCCGGAATGTGTGTCGAAACTGTTTCTGTGAGTGATAGTTATGAGGTGACTGGCGCTCACAATGTGACCGTTAAGGCCGACCGCCTGATCGCCGACATCAACCTTTCGTCTGATGTCGATTGGCTTGTATGCCCGGGCGGTATGCCCGGAGCGACAAATCTGGCTGCATCCACCCGGCTTTGCGACATGCTCCGCAAGCATAATGCCGCAGGCGGTCATGTTGCGGCCCTATTCGCCCCTCCCCCCCTTGTGCTTTCCCCCCCCGGCATCATCACCGGTCGCCGTGCGACATGCTATCCTTCCTTCGAGCCGACCGTGGGCACTATTGCACAGATGACAGGCGAGCCTGTCGTGATTGACGGAAACGTGATCACAGGCAACGGTCCGGCTAACACTTTCGCTTTCGCTCTCGCGCTTGTGACCGCCTCGCTCGGTGCGCAGGCCGCCGGAGAAGTGGCACAGGGCATGCTCATCAATGCCTGATTCCGGCTCTGAAATGTGAAAATTTCGGATGCTGCTTTCTTTCCTAAAGATTTATCTTTAGGGATATCGGCTGTGTGTTAAATTTTTATGTCGGTGTCAGATAATATGAATTTCTTTTTCTAATTTTGTCGCCGAATTCCACACAGGCATAATATCATATTATAATGAGTGCGATGATTAAAAATCTGGTGATAGTCGAATCGCCTGCCAAGGCTAAGACAATAGAGAAATTTCTCGGCAAAGACTATAAGGTGATGTCAAGCTACGGTCACATCCGCGACCTGCGCAAAAAAGATTTCGGCGTCGACATGGATCGCTCGTTCGAACCTGAATACGAAGTGCCGGCCGACAAGCAGAAACTTGTCAAAGAGCTTAAAGAAGCCGCTTCCAAATCCGGGATGGTCTGGCTCGCATCCGATGAGGACCGCGAAGGGGAGGCTATAGCATGGCATCTTTATGAAGTGCTCGGTCTGAAGCCCGACAACACACGCCGTATCGTTTTTCACGAAATCACCAAAGACGCCATCATCAACGCCATCGAAAATCCACGTAGCATCGACATAAATCTTGTCGACGCCCAGCAGGCCCGGCGGGTGCTTGACCGCATTGTGGGATTTGAACTATCTCCCGTGCTTTGGAAGAAAATCAAGCCCGCACTCTCGGCCGGACGCGTCCAGTCGGTGGCTGTAAGGCTCATCGTGGAGCGTGAAAACGAAATCAAGCGCTTCGTGTCCGAGCCGTATTTCCGCCTCACCGCACAGTTTGTCGACTCCGAATCGCGCAAGATCCGTGCCGAGCTTACACACCGTATGCCTGATGCCGGATCGGCCGAACGCTTCCTTGAGGATTGCCGCGACGCCTCTTTCACCGTCACCGACGTCAACGTGCGCCCGATAAAGAAATCGCCGGCGCCTCCGTTCACGACCTCCACGCTGCAGCAG
>CAJJOX010000164.1 GCA_905193485.1 uncultured Porphyromonadaceae bacterium
CAAATGGGAAAACCGTGCAGAAAGCCCCGACAGCGACAAATACCTGATCCTGGTAGCCTACGTGATCGGCATTTCGATAGCGGTCCACCTGCTCAACCTGCTCTGCATTCCCGCCATCGTACTTGTGATCCACTACAGGCGAAATCCCGGCAAAATCAGCTGTCGCAGCACGATTGCGGCGCTTTTGATGTCGTTTGTCATCGTCGGACTCGTGCTTTACGGACTCGTGCCCGGACTGGTGGAAGTTGCGCAATGGTTTGAAATGTTGTGTGTCAATCATCTCGGCATGCCGTTCAATGCGGGTGCGCTAATCTATGCGACTGTGGCAATCGCCATTTTCGCGGCCACGGCAGCCGCTTTATGCCATTACCGCAATGTAAGCCCGATTGTGGTGAAAGTGATGTTTTTGCTCACAGTGCTCATCTCAGGAGTGCTGCTGCTGGGCAATTTCCTGATTGTCGGCGGTGTGCTTTTCGCCGCATTGTGTGCCGCACTGTTTGTCCGTCCACGCCGGCTGCATGTCAGAGCCATGTCTCTTGCCGCCCTGTGCATCATGGTGATGTTTGCAGGTTATTCATCATATGCGCTGCTGCTTGTGCGCTCCGCGGCCGGTGTGCCCATGAACGAGGGAGCACCCGACAATGTATTCACCCTCGCCTCATACCTCAACCGGGAACAATACGGCGACCGCCCGCTCATTTATGGCCCCACCGTCAACTTCCACCTCGACGACAACGGCGATCTCGTGGGCGAAGACTCGTACGTTTTTGTCAAGACCCCTACGGGAAAGAAGATCGTCAACAATGAAGGACGCGCCATCTATCAGCCGTGTTTAAAAGATTCGGCGGCCGAACCCGACCGATACAGGTTTGTGGGACGGAAACCCGAATATAAGAATTCGCCGGAGCTGAATATGCTGTTTCCCCGGATGTACGACAACGGACGTGTGGCGAGCTACAACACCTGGATCGGCAACACGAAAGCCAATCCGATGAAAGGCACCCGCATAAACGCCACCGTGCTTGTGGATTCGGCCGGCAATGTACTGAAAAAAGAGCCGATGCAGAAAGCCACCGTAATCGACAATCTGAAATTCCTTCTTGGCTATCAGCTCAACCACATGTATTTCCGCTATTTCCTGTGGAACTTCGCCGGACGTCAGAACGACATACACGGACAGGGCGAACCGACTCACGGCAACTGGCTGTCGGGCATTCCGCCGCTCGACAATGTGCGACTTGGCGACCAGTCGCTTCTGCCCGACGACCTCGGCAAAGGCAACGCAGGCCATAATGTCTACTACATGATGCCGCTCATAATGGGACTGATCGGTTTATGGTGGCAGATCAGATCGGGACGTCAGGGCAAGCGACAGGGATTTGTGGTTTTCATGCTGTTTTTCATGACGGGACTTGCCATCGTGCTCTACCTCAACCAGACCCCTGACCAGCCTCGTGAAAGGGATTACTCGTTTGCAGGCTCTTTTTACGCTTTCGCCATATGGACGGGCATGGGTGTGGCCGGCATATGGCACATCGTCATGTCGATGCTCACGCGCCACTCGCGCAACGGCGCACGCTATGACGACACCCGCGACGATGAGCCGGCAGGAAAACTCCGGAGCCGTGCGCTTGCCGCAGCCCTGACAGCGGCTGCCATAGGTATGACCGTACCGCTTCAGGTCGTGTCGCAGACATGGGATGACCATGACCGCTCCGGACGGTATGCGGCACGCGACTTCGGCATGAATTATCTCAATTCGCTCGACCCCGACGCGATCATATTCACGTATGCCGACAACGACACATATCCGCTATGGTATGCCCAGGAAGTGGAAGGCGTGCGCACCGATGTGAAAGTGATCAATATCTTTTATCTCGGCACCGAATGGTATATCGAACAGTTGCGGCGCGATACCTACGACGCCCAAGGCCTCGACCTGCTTGCACCGGCCGACGCCTATGCTTACGGCTCTCACTTCTATTTCTTCCTGCCAAAAGATTCCAGGGCGCCTATGGATGCACACGAAGCCCTACGGCGCCTTTATGCCCAAAGCGACCGGAAATCGATGTCTTTTCCCACTCGCGACCTTATCATTCCGGCCAACCGCGACGCGGCGTTGCAATCGGGAAGAGTCACCGAAGTCGACAGCGTCGCCGACATCCGGCTTACATTGTCGGGATCATCGATTTATCTCAACAAACTCATCACGCTCGACATCATCGCGTCGACAGCCCGCAATGGATGGAAACGCCCGGTTTATTTCTCCACACAATTGCCGGCGATCTACTATCTCGCGCCGAAAACGCATCTTGCACAGACCGGCATGGCCTACGAGCTGACTCCCGCAGTGAGCGGCAGCGTTGTCGATTCCGTGCCGAAGACAGGCTTCAACACCGACAAGATGTATCGCAACATCACACGATTGTGGCGCTGGGGAGGCCTCGACAAGGTGACCCGCCCCGGACAGGTGTATCTCGACGAAACGGTGCGTGGCGAAGTCGAGCGCAACCGTCTGGCCATTTTCAATCTTGCGATTGCCCTCGGGAATGAAGCCCTTGAGGCACAACACGCAGGCGACACCGCTTCGGCGAAACTCAAGGCCGGACGGATGCTCACATTGCTTCAATTGCAAAAAGACAGATTGCCGGAAGCCGCCATGACCTATACATTTGGCGAATACTACAAGATCGCAGAGATTCACCGGCTGCTTTACAAGATAACCGACGACCGTAGAAATCTCGACAACAGCCTTGCCACGATGGAAACCGCTCTTAAGCATTACAGTCCTTACATACGCTATTATCAGAGCCTTCCCGCATATCTCGCAGGCACAATCTCGGGACGCGACAGACGCATTATCACCCTTTTTGTCCGCACCATCGACCGCTACCGCGACTACAGTGGCGATGAAGAGGCCGCCCGGGCATTGCAACGACGGCTCGAAACCGAATTCGCAATCAATATCGACAAACTCAGGCTCAAGCATTAGCTTCCGGCCGCTCACGATCATCGGACGGCGACTCTTCCGATAACAATATTTAGGGCTGCGGATGCTTGTAAAACGGTGAAAACCGTTAACTTTGCATCGAAAAAATGGCTTCGGGTGTGCCGACCGACCGGCATTCCCGTTTGTCATATGCGTGTAACTAATTATTATCCAACGATAAGCACATGAAGAAATACAACATTCTCAACAATTCTTTGGGATGGCTTTGCTTCGTGGTGGCGGCAGTCACATATCTGATGACTCTCGAGCCAACGGCAAGCTTCTGGGATTGTCCGGAATTTATCCTGCAAGGCTACAAACTTGAAGTCGGACACCCGCCGGGCAACCCGATATTCATGCTCACGGCCCGTTTCTTCGCCAACTTCGCCATGGGCGACGTGACAAAAGTGGCATTGATGATCAACGCCATGTCGGGACTCCTCTCGGCAGGCACGATATTGCTGCTATTCTGGACCATAACGCATCTGGTCAAAAAGCTTATCGTGGCCGACGATGCCCTAACCGTTTCGCCGGTCAGAATGACCGTCATTTTCGGCTCGGGCATATGCGGCGCGCTCATGTATGCGTGGAGCGACACTTTCTGGTTCTCGGCCGTCGAAGGCGAAGTATATGCCCTCTCGTCGATGTTCACCGCTCTGGTGGTGTGGCTCATGCTCAAATGGGAGGAACAGGCCGACCAGCCCCACTCGATGCGCTGGATCGTGCTGATCGCCTACCTGATGGGGCTTTCGATCGGCGTGCACATCCTCAACCTGCTGACCATTCCCGCGCTGGTATTCATCTACTATTTCCGCAAAACACAGCGCATCACCTTCAAGGGTATCGCGGTCAGCACCCTCATTTCGGGCGCGATTCTTATTTTCATCAACAGCATCATCATTCCCCATACGGTCTATATCGGCGCCCTGTTCGACCTCTTCTTCGTCAACTCGCTGGGGCTGCCCGTCAATTCGGGCCTCGTGTTCTTCGTAGTGGCCCTGTTGGGAGCGCTCGGCGTCGGCGTATATTTCACCCATAAAAAAGGGCGCACGGTGCTCAATCTCGTGCTGCTCTCGACGCTGATGATCCTCATCGGCTACTCGTCCTACGCATCGGTTACGATCCGCGCGGCGGCCAATCCCCCGATGAACAGCAACAACCCAAGCAATCCGTTCGCCCTCTATTCGCTGCTCAACCGCGACCAGTACGGCGACAAACCGCTGCTCTACGGTCCCCAGTTCTCGGCCCCGACCTCCGGTTACAAATACAAGGATGTCCGCTACCTGGACGATGACGGCAAGTACAAAACGGTTTCGATCATCTCCGGGTACGAACACCCCGACGAGTTCATGCATCTGTTCCCCCGTATGTGGAACTACGCTGCCAGCAAGGAGAGTTACAAATCATGGAGCGCCTACCGCACCCGGACCGATTACGAACGGGATGAAAACGGCGAAATCGTCCGCGACGCGCAGGGACGCCCGAACAAGATCGAAGTGCTCGATTTCGGACGCCGGACGCTTTGGGACGACGGTTCGGGCTACGAACCGCTGGTAATCGTGGAGCCGACGTTCCGCGAGAACCTCAACTATTTCTTCACCTACCAGCTCAACCACATGTACTGGCGCTATTTCCTCTGGAATTTCGTGGGACGCCAGAGCGATATCCAGCCTACCGACGCGATCATCACCGATGGCAACTGGCTCTCGGGCATCAAGTGGATCGACGAGCTTTACCTCGGACCGCAGGACAACCTGCCGGACGAAATAGCGAATAACAAGGGGCGCAACACCTACTATTTCCTCCCCTTCATCCTGGGACTTATCGGCCTGATCTATCAGCTCAACCGCGATCCGCGCAACTTCTCGATCGTCATGTGGCTCTTCGTGATGATGGGCATCGCGCTGGTGGTTTATTTCAACACCTCGCCCAACGAACCGCGCGAACGCGACTATGTTTATGCGGGTTCGTTCTACGCCTTCTGCATCTGGATCGGCCTGGGCGTACTCGCCGTGTGCGACCTGATCGTCTGGGCCACCCGACGCAAGGGCCTCATGGCTCCCATAGCCGCTACGGTCGGCTCCCTGG
>CAJJOX010000165.1 GCA_905193485.1 uncultured Porphyromonadaceae bacterium
GGGGACCGGGGCGGGGCTGTGGTGCTCGCGCGTGGGCCGAATGGCAGCGCTGCCGTCGGGAGCCATAAGCTCGGGAGCGAGTCCGACGGGGTGGTCGTAGACTATCGTTACGGGCGATGTGCTGAGCTCGGCAAGCTCCAAGGCCACTTCGGGAATGTCGTCGACAAAACGCTCAAGCATAGCGACCGAATTGACGAGCGATATCAATGCTTTCGCTTCGGCGCGACGTTTGATCTCGAATATCCGGCGGACGGCTTCTGAATCAGCTGAGTCGCATCCGAGTCCCCACACTGTGTCGGTGGGATAAAGGATCACGCCTCCCTGACGCATGCATCTGACAGCAGCCGATATATCGTCGATGATTGTGGAATGCGGCATAGTGTTGAATCGGTTTATTTAGTGCAAAGATAACACAATGCGGGCGTATTTGAAAATAAGACGCCGCTTAAAAGTTGCAGGACGCCGGACGAAAGCGCGAGAAGGGGAGAGGACGCGTGGGAAAAATGGTGTGGCGTGCCGAACAAATCGTGATGCGGCGGTGTTTCAAAGATGCAAGACTTAATAAAAAATAACTTTTTCAAATCATACTTCTCCGGCGGCGCTCGTGACGAGATCCGCCGGGGTGCTGTGTGTCGGCGCGGCACCCCGGCGGTCGGAGTCCCGTGAACCGATTAATAAAAACGTAATAAAAAAACGGGGGCTACTTTTTGGGGGATTTGGGGGATTTGACTAAATTTGAGGTTGAAAACGGTAACTATTCCGGACGACAGTCAACAGAATCAATATTCATAACCTTTAAATATCTGCAAATTACCATGTTTCGTGAAGAAGATCTTGCTCTGCTCGAGCAGAAGGGCATCACGGCGAGTCAGGCCGAATCGCAACTCGCACGTTTTGCAACAGGGTTTCCCTATCTGAAAATTCTTGATGTCGCGCGCACCGGCCACGGCATCACAGTGCTCAATGACGAGGAACAGGCGTCGGCTGTCGAGCGGTGGAAGAAATACCTTGCCGACGGTGGCGAGGTCTGTAAGTTTGTACCCGCCTCCGGAGCCGCATCACGTATGTTCAAGGCTCTCTTCGAGTTTGTCGACGGCAGTGAGGATGTTCCGGCTTCGGGATCGGCGGTGGAAAAACTCATCGCCGATATCGACAAGATGGCATTTATCGGCGATTTAAACGCCGCATGCGAGCGCCTCTACGGCATGGATGTGGCCGCGCTCAAGGCGGCAGGCCGCTATAAAGAGATAATCGCCGGCATCATCCGTCCGGAAGGGCTTAACTACGGCAATCTGCCCAAGGGCCTACTGAAGTTTCATTCCTATCCTGAAGGTTCGCGCACTCCCGTTGAGGAACAGCTCGTTGAAGGAGCGCAGACGGCAGCTAATTCGGAAGGGGTGGTCAATCTTCATTTTACCGTTTCGGCCAACCACCGCAAGCTTTTTGAAGAGAAGATCAACGAGGTGCTTCCGGCTATCAGCGCCAAGCAGGGTGTGAAGTTCAATGTCAGCCTGTCGGAGCAGAAGCCGTCGACAGACACCATCGCGGCCAATCCCGACAATACACCGTTTATGGAAGACGGACATCTCCTGTTCCGTCCCGGAGGTCACGGCGCCCTGATACAGAATCTCAATGATATGAAAGAGGCTGTGGTGTTCATAAAGAATATCGACAACGTGGTGCCCGACTCGCGCCGCGCCGCCACAGTGAAATACAAGCAGGTGATAGCAGGCTATCTTATGGAGCTTCATGACACTGTAGAGAAATATCTTACGGATCTTGCGACAGGCAGCTACACCCGCGGCGATCTTCAGCGTATGGTGGAATTTCTGCATGACCGTCTGGGCATTACCGACCGCCGTATCAACAAGATGAACGACACGGATCTGGCCGTGTATATCCACGAAAAACTGAACAGGCCGCTTCGTGTGTGCGGCATGGTGCGCAACGAGGGCGAACCCGGCGGAGGTCCGTTCATCGCCTATAATCCCGACGGCTCTGCTTCGCCCCAGATACTCGAGAGCAACCAGATAGATCCGAAAAACGAGGAATATGCCCGCATGCTTCAGGGCGCGACGCATTTC
Organism: uncultured Porphyromonadaceae bacterium; assembly: GCA_905193485.1. Lineage (GTDB taxonomy): Bacteria > Bacteroidota > Bacteroidia > Bacteroidales > Muribaculaceae > Paramuribaculum. Next base: position 2,085 of record CAJJOX010000165.1, read on the forward strand.
AATCCGGTGGATCTTGTGTGCTACATCAAAGACCGCCACGGGCGCAATTTCGATCTTCCGAGCTATGTCGATCCGGCCACAGGCTTTATCTCGTCGAAGTCGCGCCACGGAAAGGAACTGCGCGCAATGGAGCTTCCGGGACTTTGGAACGGTGCCATGAGCGACTGGAACACGGCTTTTGTCGAAGTGCCTATCGACACATTCAATCCTGTCAAGACGGTCAATGACCTTCTTCGTCCCGTGCATCAGGGCTGACAGACAAAATGAAGGCAACAGGCTCCCCGTAGGCGGCGTGGTAAAACGCCGGTGCGGGGAGCCGTCATTTTATCAAGGGGCGAAACATAAAGGAGTGCGGCGGTGTTATTTTTTTAAAACACACAAACCTACTATGAGCAAAAAGGGTGACATCATGCATCTATGGCGCGAGGCTTACAAGGACTCGCCCGAATATCTCGATATGTATTTCGACCGCATCTACCGTGATGCCGACGCGCTGACGGTGGAAGAGAACGACAAAGTGGTCAGCTCGCTTCTTATGCAACCCTATATGCTGTGGTTTTACGGGCGGGAGATGGCCGTGAGCTACATAGCCGGAGTGACCACGCGCCGGCAGGCACGAGGCCGCGGGCATGCAAGCTCCCTGATGCGCGATGCGCTCCGTCTGTCGCGGGATCGCGGCGATATGCTGTGCGCCCTTATTCCGGCTCACGACTGGCTGTATTTTTTCTTCGACCGTTTCGGATTCTCATCGGTGTTTCTTTCAGACGTGCAACGGTTTACGTCGCTGCACAAGTTTGCCGGCGAGGGTGAGTATGCTGAGGTGGACGACCGGTATTCCGACGCTGTCTATGAAGCGTTTTCCGATCTTGAGCGACAGCGTCCCGGGGGCATTCTGCATTCGCGCCGCGACTTCGTGAACTTTCTCGATGATCTGGCCATGCGCCGTGACGGGACGTTTGTCGCGGTGAGCAACGGCGAGCGCGGCATCGTGGCTATGGCATGGGCGTCGCTGTCGGACGATGTAGTGCAGGTGTATGAGGTGCTGGGCTATGAGGCATCAGACCGTCAGGCGGCTATGCGTCAGCTGCGCCTCAGATTCCCGGACAAGCCTATGCGTTATCTCGCGCCTTCGGACACTCCGGGTCACAGGCGTCTGCATCCGCGCGGAATGGCCCGCATAGTCAATGCCCGGTTGTGTCTTGCAACGGTAGCCGAAGCCAATCCACAATGGAAATGCCGCATGCGTGTGACGGATCCGCTGATAGATGACAACAATATAAGTCTTGTGATAGCGGATGGCCGGTGTGAGGAGATTGACGGAGTGGCATTGCCGGAGCCCGACTTCGATGTCGACATCAGCGTGCTTAACCGCATTCTGTTCAGTTCGCCATCGACCGGATCGACGCTCGGCTTCCCGTCGCGCCGGACGCATATCAGTCTGATGCCACATTGAGGCGTGCTTTGCAAAGAGCGGCCGGATATTAAAAACAGGAACGGCGCTCCTTGGGAAAGAAGCGCCGTCACGAGGGAGAAGAAAATGAATCTGTTGCTATTGTGTTGCTGTTGTAATATCGTGTGTGGCGTCAACGACGTCTTGCATCGGCATGAGTGCGACCTTCGCTGCGTGCCTTTTTGCCCTTGGCATGTTTTTTACCATGCTTGTGGCCTTTCTTGTCGGCTTTGGCAACTTTCTGACTGGCAAAACAGTTTTCAAGGAACTGCACATATTGCTCCGGAGAGAGGATGGCTTTAACTTGCGCGAGATAGTTGAGCCGGACGTCGCGCACAAAGCCGCGGCGCGATTCAGGCGTGCATGTGGCGGCAGAGTCGCAGGCGTTTTTGTTGTCGCGGGCTGCCTTCATCACTTGGCAGGGAGTGGGGATTGCCGCTAGCGCGTCCTGTTGCTGTTGGGTGAGGGTGATGCCTTCAAACGGGTTGGGAGCATTGCGGTCGCAGCCTTTGCGGTCGCATTTCGAGTCTTTTTTCTTGTGGCATTTGTGTTTGCAGTCTTTTTTGCATTCGGTTTTTGCGGTGTCGGCGGGAGCCTGGGCAAAAGCAGTGGTGCCGAATGCGAAAATAGATGCTATCGCGAGGGAAAGAATTTTAGTTTTCATTGTCTGTAATGGGAATTATGTTGAGTAAAAAATAATTTCGTGTGCCGTTTCAGAGTGATTATACGGTTTTCAGAGCTCTGTGTATGTGACAGCCGGGGAGCAATGAGGTTTAAGCGGATCCGGGAATTTGACATTCTTTAGGGTTTTGGAGGTGAAAATATTAGAAACTGTTTAAACATGAAAATAATTGCTTCGGCGCATGGCTTGTCGGGATAAAATGGCTATCTTTACGCAGATTATAACCAATCGCATCATTATTATCAGACAGACATGAAACATATAGCAACAGCAATCGCCGCTCTGGCGATGGCCGCGGGTGCCTCATCCGCGCAGCCGCAAAACCCGGCGGTGAATGATATCTTGCCGCGACCGGCCGCGGTCACAATGACAAAAGGTGTGTATCGTATTCCATCAGGCGGACTTACTTACGCCATCAAAACCAAACCGGAGGCGCGATTCCGTTATGCGCTCGGCCAGTACAAGCCTGCTCCGTGGAACAAGGCGGCGGTGCGGATCATATGCGGTGATTCGTCCGACGAGAGCTATAAGCTGAAGATAAGCGGTAAGGATATCCTGATTGACGCCCCAGGTCAGGCCGGAGCCTTTTATGCCATGCAGACGTTGCGTCAGCTTGTCGACAGTTCGCCTGACGGCACTCTTCCGTGTCTTACCATCAGTGACAGCCCACGTTTCGGTTATCGCGGACTTCATTTTGATGTCAGCCGACATTTCCGATCGATCGATTTTCTGAAAAAGCAGATCGACGCCATGGCGGGAATGAAACTCAACCGGCTGCATCTGCATTTTACGGATGGCGCCGGACGGCGCAGGCCCGACGCAAACTATCCCCCCCCCCACAACCACCCCCCAC
>CAJJOX010000166.1 GCA_905193485.1 uncultured Porphyromonadaceae bacterium
CCGGGGCACCCGCCCGCCGCGAAATGGAAATTCTTCGAAAAGACGCCGAACTGGTCAGGCTTCGCAACCAGCTCAATCCTCATTTTCTCTTCAACACCCTCAACTCCATCTACGCCCTCATCGACATCGACCCCGCAAAGGCGCAAAACGCCATCCACCGCCTCAGCAAAATGCTGCGCTACATGCTCTATGAAAGCCGCGACACTGTGACCGTCGGCCATGAATGCGCCTTTCTCTCCGACTATATCGAACTGATGAAACTACGCCTCCCGGCCGATTTTCCCCTCGCCGTATCGATCGACAGTTCATCCGATCCGATGCTGCGCCTGCATCCCCTCCTCTTCATCAACATCATCGAGAACGCCTTCAAATTCGGCATGCGGGCTTCCGGACAGCGCATGATCGAAATAAGGCTGTCGGTCACCGGCTCTGTCGTAAGTTGCAGATGCTCCAACCGCTACACGCCCTGTTCCGACAAAACAGCCTCCTCCGAAACCGATCCCTCGTCAGGCATAGGCCTCGAAAACCTGCGGCGGCGACTGCAATTGCGCTATCCATCGGCCCACACACTCGAAATAACCAACGACGGCTCGCTGTTCACCGTCATCCTCTCGGTCGACACCGCACACGCCGCCATCATTACAACCACAACCAACACCCCTCCGCAATCATGAATCCACTCCGCACCTGCGTCATCGACGACGAACCTCTTGCAGCGCAGCTCATAGCCCGCTACATCACCGACACACCGTTTCTGTCACTCGCCGGGTCTTTCTCCTCGGCGCAGGAAGCCGTGAGGCTTATTCTGTCCGGCGAAGTCGACCTCGTGTTTCTCGACATCAGCATGCCTCAGATCAACGGACTGGAATTCGCCCGGATCATTCCTTCGTCATGCCGCATTGTGTTCACCACGGCCTATGAAAAATATGCCGTCGACGGCTTCAAGGTCAACGCCATCGACTATCTTCTGAAACCGGTGAGCTATGAGGAATTCCTCGGCGCCGCCTCAAAAGCCGCGGCATCGCTCGCCTCGACGGTAAGCCGCGAAGAAAAACCGTCAGACCGCACAATCATTATCAAAAGCGAATACCGCCTCCTGCAGATACACCTCAGCGACATCCTTTATCTCGAAGGACTGAAAGACTACGTGAAAATATGCCTCGAAGGCGACCGTAAAAGCATACTGACCCTTCTGAACATGCGCACGCTTGAAGCAGAGCTGCCACGCGGCATGTTCATGCGCGTCCACCGCTCCTACATCGTCAACACATCGAAGATACGGGTCATCGAACGCAACCGGATCATCTTCGGCAACGTGCAGATTCCGGTCAGCGAATCCTATAAAAAAGAGTTTTCCGACTATGTCAACTCACGCCTCATAGGCGTGCGGTCCATGGAATCATACGACGGAGCCGAGCAATAGACCCGGACCGCCCGTCTTTCGTCAGGCCGTCAATTTTCTGACGTGGATGTGAGCAGCGCCACCATGTCGGCACGCGAGTTGATGCGTATCTCACTCTGGCTGTAATCGATAAGCCCGCGGCTCTTCATGCCTTCAAGAGTGGCGATAAACGACGACCGCTGCACTCCGAACAGCGCATAAAGGTCACGCTGACGGCATGTCAGCACCACATCCGTGCCCCCGCGCTGCGTCAGCGCCACTATCCAGAATGCGATACGTTCCTCAAGCGAGCCGGTGGTCAGCGCAAGCACACCGTCGACAGCCTTCTGCGCGTTCACCGACAGCATGTTGAGATAATTAAACAGGAAGATCGGATCGGCATTCAGCAGCTTGACATAGTCCGATTTGGCGATCTGCAATATACCGGCAGAGCCTATGGCCACAGCCGTGCAGGGATAGATCGTGGCTCTGCCGAAAAGAAACTCGGGCGCGATCACATCCGGACGCGTGAGAGTCTGCGACACACGGAAACGCCCGTCGCTGTTCTCTACCGACACACGGGCCGATCCGGATATGATAAATTTTATATGCGTACACGGCGATCCCGCCTCAACGATCTTCTCGCCGTCGAGATATTTGAGAAAGTGAAACTTCGTGCGTCCGATCACCTCCGACAACTTCGAATAGCTTACCCCATGAAAAAGAGGCAACGCCATCAATATTTCATACATCGATTCCATCTTATAGTTTTTTAGATCCGGACACCGGCTTTCTTCACGAACGTCATGATCCGTATATCATTCTAACGTCATGGCGCCATTTAAGTTTCATCGACTCACGCATTATGTTTCTTTTCAGACCGCAGACTCACGTTTCTGCCGGTAATAGAGCTGGACGGAGTTGATAGTATTCTGCCACGCTATATATGCCGCCGGCCCGACCGACGAGATAGGATTCATATAGGTCAGCGCCAGCCATATCGCCAGCACCGTGTTTTTCTGTCCCAGACCCTGGGCGCCCGCTATACGGTCGCCATAACAGGCTCCTATCCGACGCCCGACAAGAAACTGAAGGCCGCACACCACCCCCGCCGCCAGCGCAATAGCTATGATTTCAGGTATCCTGTCGGCAGGTTCGGCCATTATGAAACTCACCGACCGACCCACGACTATGAACAGCGACACAGCCCAGATATAGAATGACACCGATTGCCTCGATCCAAGCTCGCGATGAAGCCGGGGCGTCACCGCACGCATTGCCAGAGCCAGAGCCAGCGGCATCAATATCAGCGGAGCCACATGACGCATGATGGCCAACGTCGTAGCCATCACGTCGACATCGCCCGACCCGATCACCGACAGAAGCAACGGCGCCGTCAGAGCCACCGCAACATTGCTCACGAGCGAATAAGCCACCAGTCTGGGCACACTGCCGCCCAGCATTCCCGTCACCACAGGTGCCGCGGTGGCCGTCGGGCAAAACACACAGATAAACACTCCCTGCGCAACGTCGTCACTCAGCGGACGCAACGCGGCATATAATCCGATCGCCGCCCCGATCTGCACCGCAAGCATCCACCCTATCATCGGCGAAAGGCCTATCTCTCTGGGCGAGATGCGGCAGAACGTGATCAGAAGCATCACGAATATGAGATATGGAGTGAGAGGTTCGAGATAACTGATGTAGCTGTGAAACAGCAATCCGCTGAGCATGGCCGCCGGAAGCATCCACGGCTTCATTCGCTGTCGCAAAATCTGTGCTTTCATTTCATCGTAACATATCGGGCGCGCGCATGGCGCCATTGCCCAAACGGCTGCAAAATTACAAATTTTATTGGCGCGGGCACTCATATTATCCGGCAAAAATGACCCTTTGAAAAAAGAGAACCCGCACCCGGGTAGTCGGATGCGGGAGATGAAGGTCATCGTTCAATCTGAATCTTCGTGACTTTTTAATAACGTCAGCAAAATGCCTTCTCTTTTTATCATTAAAAACCCTTTGCGCCGCAAAAGGTTCATCCGTAATGATATTTTTTCAGTCCGCGTCCGTTTTTTTCATTCAGGAAGTCGGGGCATTTTCACCGCGGCTCCGCATCAAATAGAGTTTCCGCCTTTTTGACATTTATTTTTTGCCGAACGAAACTATTTATTTAGATTTGCACAGTCATTCTTTCAAACTTATATAAAACAGCATTCACAACGTGGGAAAATTCACAGCTTATAAAATTCCGTTGGCAAGCATGCCCCAGGGCATACAGACTTTTGAATTCCATCTCGACAAAAAGTTTTTCGAGAATATGGAAAATCCCGACATCCACGATGCCGACCTTGATGTGACCCTCACCGTCGACCACAAAGCCGACCTCTACAACATGCTTTTCACAATCACGGGCACCATCACGCTCATATGCGACCGCTGCCTCGACGACCTCATCCAGCCTGTCGACACCACTTACGAAATAGCAGTCAAATATGGCGACGACTATAACGACGAAAACGACGATCTGCTTATCATCCCACACTCCGACAACACACTCAACGTCGCCTACATCATCCACGACACCGTAGCCCTCACCATCCCCATCAAGCACGTCCACCCGCTGGGCAAATGCAACCGCCAGATGAGCGCCATGCTCAAGAAACACCGCGCCCATGTCCCCGGCGACGAAGATGCCGAGCTCGAAGACCGGCTCATCGACGAGATCGACTCAATCGACGCCGAAACATCAGCCGACGACAACGCCCCGGCTACCGATCCCCGCTGGGACGCCCTCAAAGGCCTTAACTCCGACGCCGACTGATCCACACGCCCGCACCGACTCATCACCTCCCCGATAACGCTGCTCGGTTCCACTGAAATCAGCGCAAAAAGCCTGTCGACTAAAAAATCGGCGGCCTGAATTTCACATCCCGCATTCTCGATATGGCAGAAACACCGCAAACGGTGCTTCTGCATCGTCATGCGCAAAATTTAAATTTCTGGCCATATATGTTAATCTACCCCAACGCTCCAACTTTAACGACCGGCATCTGTTTTTATAATCGAACGTTCGAAAAAAAGGAACAACAAACCTACATAAACATAACATTATGGCAACTTCAAAACATCAGCCGATCGTGCAGGAACTCCTCGACATGATCGCAAAAAATGGCTGGCAAGACAAATTCCAGCAGGCATTCGAGAAAGCAAAATCCTATGACGTCAAGGAAATGGACGACATCAATTCGCTTGACGACTATTTTGCATGGCTGGATTCCAATCTGGTCTGGCTTCCGGTCGAAAACCAGTTCGGACGTGCAATGTTCAATCACATCTGCAAGTTCTATTTCATTCTGGATCAGTCACCTGTCAAGGAACTCCAGAACCCTGTCGAACCACACGATGTCGCACAACCGCTCACGCCGCTGTCGGCATGGATGAAAGCTTACGTGCGCGAACTCGGCAAATTCCTCGACACCCCGGAGTCCATCACTCCCGAATCCGTGAAATCGTTCTATGACTCTCCCGAATTCAACATGGCCGAATATCTCGAGCCTCACGGGGGATGGAAAAGCTACAACCAGTTCTTCGCACGCCACACCAAACCGGGCTGCCGTCCGG
>CAJJOX010000167.1 GCA_905193485.1 uncultured Porphyromonadaceae bacterium
AAAAACACCCCCCCCCCCCCCCCCCCCCCCCCCCCCCCAGCCACAGGCACATTGCCGGCCTCAGGCGCCATCAACGGTACAGACGCCCGCTCCTATTTCGAACGCGGAGTGGCGATGTACAATGACAAGAACTATAACGGCTGCATCGACCAGCTGTTGCAGATGCGACAACTCGACCCTACGGCAGCCGACCGCGAAGAGGCTCACTATTATATAGCGATGTCGACCCTCTATTGCGGCGACGATGAGGCACTCGACTTGCTCCTCGCTTTCCTCAGCCGCTACCCTGAATCGCACCGCTATCAGGATGTGCTGGCGACAATAGGCGACTACTACTTTACACGCGGCGCATATGGCGATGCCCTGCTCACATATAAGAAGGTGGAGCCGGAGGCTCTGACCGGCGACCGGCTCGACGACATGCATTACCGCATGGCCTACTCATATATGATGCTGGGCGAAAACGACAACGCCTTGCCGCTTTTCGACACTTTGATGTCGAGCCGGCAATATGGCAATGCGGCACGTTTTTACAAAGCTTATATAGCCTATTCGCAGCGCGATTACGCCAAAGCAAGGCGCCTGTTTGCCGATGTCGACCAGACGCGCGAGCCGGGCAACGCGGCACGCTATTATCTGTGCCAGCTTGATTTTCTTGACAGAAACTACGAGCGGTCATACCGCGAAGCATCCACCCTTCTCAAAGACGGCGCCGCCAATGAGTTCAAGCCCGAGCTGCTGCGGATCGCCGGCGAATCGCTCTACAATCTGGGAAAGACCGGACAAGCCATCCCATATCTGCGTCAATATGTGGCGACGGGCACGGATATCCGTCCGTCGGCCTATTATATGCTCGGCGTGAGCCAGTATGAGGCAGGCGACTATGGCGATGCCATACGTATGTTGCAGATGGCGGCCGGCGACAGCGACATCACAGGGCAGAGCGCATATCTGTATCTCGGACAGTCATATCTGCGCTCCTCCGACCCCAACGCGGCCATTCTCGCATTTGAAAAGGCATCACGCATGAATTTCGATCCGCGCATCACCGAAGCCGCCACCTATAACTATATCGCTACCCGCATGGCCGGCGGCCGGGTGCCTTTTGCCAACTCCGTGTCGATGCTTGAGGATTTTCTCAAGAAATATCCGGGTTCGTCATATGCTCCCGCCATAAGCGAGAGTCTCGTGACCGGCTATATGACCGACAGCGACTACGACAACGCCCTGCGTATCCTCGACGGCATAGCCAACCCTTCGCCCCGGATGCTCCAGAACCGCCAGCAGGTGCTGTTCATGCTCGGCACCAGGCTTTACCACAACGGCGACACCGAACAGGCTCTCGACTATTTCGACAGGGGAGCCGACATGAAGGGCGGCACGCCGGACATGACACGCCAATGCCGCCTGTGGGCCGCCAACGCCAACTATGATCTCGGCAACTACGACGACGCTGCCGACGATTATCTCGAATTCCTTAAAGATGCCCCGGCCGGCGATCCCAACCGTATCGACGCTTATTATAATCTCGGTTACACCCGTATGCGCCAGCAGCGCTACGGCGAGGCATTGTCAGACATGCTCCGGGTGGCCGATGCCCCATCGGCCGATGTGCGCACACGCGCCGACGCCTATAACCGCGCCGGCGACTGCCTCTACTGCCAGCGCCAGTTTGACCGTGCCGCCGGATATTACACCAAAGCCTACGACCTGTATCCTCAGGCCGGCGACTACTCACTCTTCCAGCAAGCCGAAATGAGCGGTTTCCGCCGCGACTACGCCTCACGTCTGCGAATTCTCGACCGGATGATCGATCAGTTCCCCTCCTCTCCGCTCGTGCCCGACGCTTTGCTGGCCAAAGCCGAATCGATGACCGCCATGGGACGACGCAACGACGCCATAAAGGTCTACGAAAGCGTCAGCGCCGATTACTCCGCCACCGAACAAGGTCGCCGCGCCACACTGATGCTGGGCGTCACCCGCCTCAGCGAAGGCGACCGCAACGGCGCCATGGAAGCCTACCGTGCGGTAGTGGAACGTTATCCGTCGTCTGACGAGGCACGGTCGGCACTCGATGACCTCAAGCAACTCTATGCCGACGAGGGACGTCTTCCCGACTATGTGCTTTTTGTCAACTCAGTCGACGGCGCACCCAAGGTCGAGATCTCACAGTTTGAAACCGACGCCTTCAATGCCGCGGAAGAGGCATTTGTCAGCGATCACAACAGCACGCTGCTCAAGAGCTACGTAAAGCAATTCGCCGACGGAGCCAATCTGCCGCAGGCACTGCTCTACCTCGCCGAAGAGGCATCGGAGAATGACCGCATTTCCGAAGCCGCCACCTACGCCTCACATATCGTCAGCCGCTACCCCGACACGCCCCAGGCCGAAGAGGCGCTGCTCATAAAAGCCGAAAGCGAAGCCGCCATGGGCAAAGGCGAAATAGCCCTTGCCTCCTATCGCGCCCTCGAAAGCCGCGCATCGTCACCCGAGCTGCTCAACGCCGCCCGCCTCGGCATAGTGGAAACAGCCATCAACTCCGGCCATTACAACGACGTGCTCCCGGCGTCGGAAAAACTCATCAGTTCGAGCGCCGCCAATATCGACATCGACCGCGTGAAATTCTACCGCGCTATAGCTCTATACCATAGCGGCCGCGCCGACGAAGCTTATGAAACATGGCACGCACTGGCCAAGAACCCGTCGACTCTTACCGGATCGAAAAGCGCCGTATATCTCACCGAAGCGCTGACAGAAGCCGGTCGTCTTGACGAAGCAGAAAAGGCCGCCAACGCCTTTATCGATGCGGGATCGCCCCACAACTACTGGTATGCGCGCGGTTTCATAGCCTACAGCGACGTGCTGCGCAGGCTCGGAAAGACATTCGAGGCCGACGAATACCTCAAAGCACTCCGCGACAACTATCCCGGTCAGGAAGCCGACATCTACGAGATGATCGACACACGCCTTTCGGGCAAGTGAACCATAGCCAAGACATAATAAAACGACACATTCCTCACCAATCAAGCAATGAACAGCATAGCCCGCAACATAGCGCTGACAGCCATCCTCGCGCTGACAGCCATCGGAGGCACCGCACAGAGCCTCAACACCGAGGTGGAGATACGCTACAACGAAACTCCGCAGCTGCGCGATTTCAACAAGATAGCTCTCACTCCGGCCATCAGCGTGCCGAAGGCATCCACCATCCTTCCCCCTTACAGCTACACCGATGTGCGCGTCGGCGTTCCCGGCTCCATCACCACGCTCGAAGCCGCCTCCTATGCCGACTCGATCTACACCTCGCCGTGGCGCGGATACGCCACCCTCGGCTTCATGCCCAAATTCAATCTCGGAGCCTCGGCCGGCTACAAATTTCTCGACAATGACCACACGCGCCTCAACGCATGGCTTCAATATGACGGCACAGCCTATGAAGGACGCCCGATGGAAAACACCACACCCGCCTACAACCGCGACCGTTACATACGCCGTAACACCGCCACAGTAGGCGCCGCACTGCATCAGGCCGTCGGACGCGAATCATTCATAGATGCAGGCGTCGACTATTCATTCAGCCGCTTCAACACGCCCACAGCCTATGACCTCACCAACCAGAATCTCCACCGCGTCAACGCATCGATGCTCTGGACACTGATCCATAATGACATCACCTATGGCCTCGGCGCCGCCTTCAGCCGGTTTGCTCCCACCAACAGCCTGCGTTACAAATGTCTTGATACCCCCGATCACGCCCACTATCTGCAACCCACACGTGAAAACCGCTATGATGCCTACGGATTCTTCCGCGGTCACATAGCCGGAGCATCGTCGGCCGGAATCGACTTGCGCCTGTCGCACCTCAACTACAACCACAGCGCTGACGTGATCCACAACTCAATGGAATTGGATCACGGCGGAGAAACGCACCATACCCTGCTCTCCATTGCCCCGCGCTATTGCTTTGATGTGAAAAGCTTCCACCTCGATCTCGGAGTGAACATCGATCTCACATTCGGTGCGGGAAAAGTGTTCCACATAGCCCCCGACGCCAAAGCCACATGGCTGCCGTCGGATCTGGTGAAAGTCTACATCAGCGCCACCGGCGGCCAGCACCAGAACACGCTCGGATCACTGCATGACATCACGCCCTATGCACTGCCGTTCCAGACGTTCCGCAACTCGCAGGTCGTGGCCGATGCCGAGGCCGGCGTCACCGTCGGGTCATGGAAAGGCTTCTATGCCGAAATCGCCTTCAACTACGGCATCGCCAACGACTGGCTCATGCCCTACACCTTCTCCGAACAGCTCACCACCACCTTCACGGCTCTTGACATGCGCGGCTACCGTCTTCACGGCAAACTCGGCTACAGCTACCGCGACCTGTTAGCCATCAGCGCCTCTTACGAGATGGCTCCCCAGAAGTTAAAACGCGGCTATTATCTCTGGGCTGACAGAGCCAAGCGCGTGATCGACGTCAACTTCACCATCACGCCCTTCAGCCCGCTCGACATCAACCTTGGCTGGGAGTATCGCGGCGGCCGTGCCACGACTGCCGCCGTGATTATCGACGGCGGCGGACACCCCGTGCCCTCCACGCTGCTGCGCCCGCTGCGCTCCGTGAACAATCTGAAAGCCGGCGCCCTCTATCGCATCACGCCGCAATGGAGCGCTTTCATCACCGGCGAAAATCTGCTTAACCGCCATCACTACCTCATCGGCGGCGTGCCTGCCCAGGGAATCACCGGACTCATCGGTGCGACCTACAAATTCTAAACGCCTTCTCCTCCTCCATTCATAAACCGCCAAAAGATCTCCGGTCATGAAACAGCAATCAGACTGTGTGGTGATTATCCCCACCTACAACGAGAAAGAAAACATCTCGGCAATCATCGACGCCGTCATGGCACAGCCTCACAAGATGGACGTGCTGATTATTGACGACGGCTCGCCCGACGGCACCGCAGCAATCGTGCCCCGAAAGATGCGCGACG
>CAJJOX010000168.1 GCA_905193485.1 uncultured Porphyromonadaceae bacterium
CGACCACTTGGAATAGACCTTGACACCGCCGATAAGACCGACGACAGCACCGATGGCATAAATCATCTTCTTGGCGGGGTCGAAATAGGAGGTCATCATCGAGGTTGCCTCGTTGATGCCTGCCAGACCGTTGCCGGCGGCATAGAGGTTGGCGGCGCATATCATCAGCGTGAGCATGGCGGCCATGGGGCGACGCATACCGGGAGCGTTCATAAACTCCACGATGCGCCTGTAAAGCGACTTGAAAAATTTAGTCATAAAAAATCTGGATTTGAATGTGGATGTAGTGGTGATCAGTGGAGGATATTGAAGTCGATGGCGTCAATATCGGTGGTGTCGATGTCGGCATGGAACACGATTTTGCGTACTTTCCCTATTGCCTCATCGGTTTTCACAGCTGGAGTATCTTCCGGAATGTCAGGCAACTGACATTCAATCATCAGTATGCGTTTGCGCACGACCGGATCGAGCTTGACATACTCGATGATTTCCGTGCCCTCAAGCTCAGGTACAACCCTACGGGCTATACGCTCGTCCTCGGCTGTATGGGGCCGGTCTTTCAGCACCTTCATGGCTGACTGCATTTCCTCGAAGTCTATGCCGTCGGCATTTGCCTCGGTCGGTGTCGGAGCCTCACCCGTAAGCTCACTCACAGAGTGAGTGGAGAATATCTCGTCCAGCTTTTCAGGAGGGATCCGGACAGTCGGCTTTTCTTCGGGAGTATCAGGTAGTCCGGCATCGGAGGGTTTGCCAAGTTCCTTGACTATAAGGGGTACGACCTCTTTGGCGGCTTCTGCAGCGGCTTCTTTGGCGATTTCTCGGAACGAGTCCATGAATTTATCGGCATCGAAAGAACTTTTGCCTACAACTTCTTCCGTAGGTTCTTCATCTGCGGGTGGTGGTTCCGGAGGCGTGCAACGGTCATTCTTGCCGTCAGCCGTGGTGTCGGACTTCGTCAGGACTTTTCGGATAAGCCATACATTGCTTGCGAGCAATGCTATGATAAGCAGCGTTTCCATCAGAAAAGAGACTGACTGTTTTCGTCATAGAGACCTTCCATGACCTCGCGGTTATTGGCGAAGTGGTCAAGAAGTATCTCGGACACATACGAGCCGATGGAGGCACCGGTATCGCGGAACCTGTCGGCCATGCGGCTCAGGACGGCATGGACTTCGGGATAGATATACACTTTGGTGTTGGAGCGCACAATGCCGGGTCGAAGAAACTTGGCGGCATATTTCCTGCGCTCCTCTGCGGCCCTGACATCAATGTCAGTGGCCGGATTCACGTTGATGGTTACAAGTGGTGATCTGGGCATAGCTGATTAAAGTTTAAGTTGGTTGATAACATCGGCATACTCCTCTAAGTGAGCTGCCAGCACGTTGTTGATGAAAGCCTTTAGCGAGCATACGCGCCCTTTCTTGCGGCAGAACAGGATACGACGGATTTTCCATTCAATTTCCGGGTCTATCTCTGTCGTGACATATTTATCCTGCGGCGACATATAGGTCATGTTCCATACAAAACGCTCCAGATATTCTCGTTCACGGTCTGCGCTGGTGTCGCCTTTGGCTTTGTCTTTCGCTGGCTTAGGTTCGGACTCTTGCGTCTGCGCCTCTGCTTTAGGCTTCTTTTTCAGCGTTGACAGCGAGGAGGACTCCTCTCTGAATGACCTGATGAACTCATCAGGGTCGATTTCGGACTCATATACTTTCGCCATAGTGTTCAAAGTTTAAGAAGTCCGAGCACTTCATCGGTAAGTTCCGGCAGGCGGGTCCCTTTGAGCAATGTCTTGTCTGGCGGCATGACGGTCGAACGGAACACGGCACGGTTGAGCGTCTTTGACCCTTCACGACGATACTTTTTAGTATCCGGTATCTTGGTTTTCAGAGTCATAAGACCGTATTCCTCGAAAACCGCCTCATACTGGTCGTAGAGGTCTGTTTTCTCGCGTGCATCGACGAGGTTCCAGAGCATATACATCTGTTTGACCTGTGTGCGTCCGGTAGTGAGCCACTCCTGTATTTTCAGGGCAAAGGCGAGCGAGCTTTCAAGGATAACCTTGTCGGCTGCGACCGGCACGATAACAGTGTCCATGCAGTTGAGGATATTGACGACGCCACGGTTGTTAACCGTGCCAGGCAGGTCGAAGAAAACGATGTCTATCTCGTTTCCTGCCTCGATAATGTCGCGTACCTTCTGCATAGCTTCCTCCGGCTTTGCCGTCAGGAGAGGATAAGGCGCAAGTTTGGTCTGGCGCAGATTGTCTGAAAAAAGTTTCTTGAACTGAGGGCTGCACTCAATCAGGTCTTTGTCGCGCTGGCGCATCTCCTCAATGCTGAACTGAGGATAGTCGCAGTCCACGACAAGGACTTTCAGCCCCTTCACATAGTAGAGGTAACTCGCCGCCAAAACGGTCAGAGTGGTCTTGCCTGCTCCGCCTTTCTGGGTGGAGAAAGCGACAAATTTGGGGTCTGTCATAAAATTAAATTTGGATTTGGATGTAGTGGTGGTTGCACAGCGGTTGCCGTCAGCGTATTTTTCTGACACGATAGCCCCGGGCTTCTATCGGCGGAAGCAGTGCCGGCATACACTATGCGGGATGGATTGACAGCTTTCCATGCCGCGCGTTGCGACATTCCTCCGCTGTCGGGAGAGCATCGGCTAAGTAAGCCGGAAATGGTTGGATTCGTCAGTCATGTCTGATTACTGTTTGGATGTGGAGTTTAGTGGTGTCCGCCATAGCCATAGGGCCATAGGGCGATAGGTAGGTAGTTTGCAGGTAATAATCCTTTCTATATGGCTTACAGACTTCGTAAGTCAGTCTTTATCATGTCATTCAGAAACCAATCTCTCTACTTAATCTACTCTTTAGATTGTTCGGAAGGACATTTCCAAGACTGCGATTCAGCTTTATTGCCAAATAGTTGGTATCATACCTGTCAGATTGGTTGCTCGGCTTACAGTTCACATGGATAGTGCGTAATATAATAAGTAGTTTGACTTCCTTGAAGGCAAGCCTGAGAACCAATCTCTACACAAAGAAACAAATAATTCTTCAAAATGGCAAATCTGAAAACAAGCCAAAATCCTATGATTTAGCGGATTGTCCGGCTATGTCCAAGTATGTCCGGCTATGTCCGAAAAACACGGCTGAATTTTTAACATTTGAAATTGAAGATTTTTTTAGCGCGTTGCCGGCTACTTTATCAATCGCGGATAACGCGCGCATAATTTTTTCTCTCGATGTTAGGAATTACGCCCGATTTTTTGTAAATTTATGGAAGCATAACGATAACTGGCACCATTCGGCGCATTGGAATCGGGGAAACACACCGGTCGGAATATAACCGGGCATATCCGATACGGTCTTTTCCTTATTTCATATTAGGAGAGATGTCCACATGAACATTGCAAGGTATGTTTTCTCATAGGTAAAACGAATATAATTCAATACAATAACTTTCGCTGAATATCAGATACTTATGTAAGTCAGAAATTCTATTGAGTTTCTTTATTTTGTATTGTTTTGCGCATTTAGTACACCATAAGTACACCTTTTGCCTATTTCGATTGTTAATAGATGTTGTGGGCTATTTTCGTGTTTCACATCACGGAACTATATTTGCTTTACAAACACAAAATTAACTCTTTATGGGCAGATTACCAAATAAATTAAAGCAAAACCCGAAGCTCGTCCAATGAGAGATGTCCGACGGACGTGCGAGCCTTTGGCTGGAGTATTATCTCGGCCGAAGCGAATTCCCCGTATATGACGATGACGGCAATCCTGTCCTCTATGAGTCGGGGGCAATGAAAGGAAAACCTAAATATCGAATTAAGCACCTGCGAAAGAAAGAGGCAATCAATCTTTACGTGTGGTTGCACCCTCGTACCGCTCAGGAGCGTCAGCAGAACAAGAATACACTCCAGCTTGCCGAGAAGATACGCTTTGAGAAGGAGCAGGAGATGCTTGAAGATCGAAAGGGCTATCGGCTAAAAAGGGAGAAAGAATCAAATTTCATTCGCTATTTCCAGCAGCACTGCGACAACGAGGCTTTTACTATGCCTGTCAGAAAGTCCTATAAATATTCGCTTATCCGTTTTAAGGAATACCTTGGCCTGACACCGAGATACTCTAAGTATGTCAGCGTCATGCCGATGGATGCTGTGACTCCCGACCTCGTTCTTGGCTTTACAAATTACCTGCGCAGCAAATGCTCCGGTGAGGGCCCGCGCAAAAATTACCATTGGTTCAAGAAAGTCCTTGCCGATGCCGTTGAGGAAGATTTGATAAAGAAGAATCCGTGCAAGGGTATAAGAATTGTCTATGACACGAATGTGGTATTGAAAGAAATCCTGACCCCGAAAGAAATCAGCCGCCTTGCCACATTCCGCTATGAAGGAGAACACCGGGAGGTACAGAGGGCTTTTATATTCTGCTGTTTCACGGGATTGCGTTACTGCGATGTGTCGGCTCTTACATTCGCCAATGTCGATTATGAGAGTATGGTAATGAGGTTCAACCAGAAGAAAAGCGCAGGGAGAAGTGCCCATGCCGCAGTTGTTACGCCACTAAACAATGAGCTACTACGGCTTATCGGCAATCCCAAAGAGGAAAATAATCCCAAAGAGCGTATATTCAATCTGCCCCATACAGGCACTGCAAGAAAGCACCTCTCCCGATGGGTCAGTCTTGCCGGAATCAAGAAAAGCATCACATGGCATTGCTCCCGCCATAGTTTTGCCGTCAATCTTCTCAATGCCGGAACTGACATCAAGACAGTGTCCTCGCTGCTTGGTCATGCGAGCATCAAGATGACCGAAAAGTATCTGCACGTCATTGACCAGCGCAAACAGAAAGCCATTAACAAGCTCGGCAAAGTAGCCTTTGATGTTGATTGAAGCTGATATTCACCCGTGGCATTTCCGACACTCTGAAGATTCCAAATCGAAGTGCAAAACTTTGAGTTGAGAATCACTCATTCTCCTC
>CAJJOX010000169.1 GCA_905193485.1 uncultured Porphyromonadaceae bacterium
GCAAAGAAGTGTGCGAGAGCAAAGTTCAGAGAATATATCCAGCTTTTATGGAAAACCTCATGAATTTCGCTTATATCGCTATCGAAAAGGAAAATCTTGAAGGCATACAGTATGGCCATCGGTGCGTTTGTAATAAGCGAAATGAATTGCCCCGTGCACATACCGACATCATAAACAACGAAGCCATATATCCATACAAAGAAGAAGCACCATTTTAAACTTACATCCCTAAATTTAGTCGAAAGATGTTTGGCTCCAAATCTGATACAAGCCAATACTATGGCAAAGACAATCCCAATTATAATACTGCATAAAGCAAGATTGCCAAATACAGACCAATCATTACCGGTCAATGAAAGCCATGCTGGAAAGTTGCCTGCATCGTTCTTCAGATACCCTGCAAACGATTCTGCGCCTGAACAATCGCAGTTCTCTATCGCTGACATTATTATCATGTCTGCATTATGCATGATATCCGGTGTTAACATTAAGATTGTTGTTATTTGTTTTTAATGTGCAAAGTTACAAAAAATATTTGAGATTAGCACTTTGTAAATTAAGAAGAGTCAGACCGTTTCATGCTCAAACATCATTTTTTTGCGGATAAATCAGCATTCGATGATAGATTCTCCAATCGAGTCTTCCTCTTTACTGCAAACCAACATCAATAGCAATGAAAAAGAAAATCACTTTTGGAATGTGGCTCTCCGTATTCTTCGGAGGCATCTGGCAATTCATCCGTAACATCTTCTCATGGAAGAACAAGACACCCTTCTGGCGTGTCATCTGGGCAACTATCACTGTATGCGTAGTTGCGTTCACATGTATGTTAGGCTATGCCTTTTATGACGAGTTTATGAGAGATAAATCATATCGCTTTTCATATGACTCGCGTATAAGTCCTAACTTCAAATACCGAAACAACGGTTACAACGAGGGGGAATCATATATCTATGATTCCCGTACCAAAAATAAGGTAATCAAAGACATTGACTGGATTGCCATACCTGAAGATGGCGACAGCCTGATTATTGTCGCTAAAGACGGTAAACGCGGATTTGTCAACCGTTATACGGCAGAGACAGTCATTCCGTTCAAGTATGATGCAGCGTGGTCGTTTACGGATAGTGTCGCCGGTGTGTGCGAGGGGGACTCCGTTTTCTTTATCGACCACTCCGGGAAACCAATTCATAACCGTAAGTTTGCAAGGAAATTTGGCTATGACAGTTATGTGTATCATGGCAACTATGTGGCTATTCCCATTAATGGGAAATACGGTCTTCTGGACAGAAAAGGAGAATGGACTTTGCTTCCGGAACATGAAGACATACATATCGGACCCAGAAATATGTGGTATGCTATGGATAACAACAAATGGGGAGTCTTCGGCACAGAAGGACAGTTTGTAATCCCCATGGATTATAAAAACGTATGGATCCATATGGATAACGGCATCACAGTTGCAAAGGCGGACAATTTACAAAGCCGCTATGACTATGACGGCTCGCTTCTTGATGAGTTTGTCTTTGATGAGGTAAGCCATCTGGCATACTATACAAAGGAATTTGACAAAGAAGGGAATCAGAAGCAGGCTGTTGACGATATGTTGAAATATTCGGCAAACAACTTCTATGGACTGATGACGAAAAACGGTGTCCCGGTCACGGCTCCTATATATTCAGATATTGAAGTCGTTGCCCCCGGTGTATATCAGTGTCATATTCCTGATACCTCCGAATGTATAATGGTTGATGCAAAAGGGGATAAAATCAACAAATAAGAATCCAATGTGATGAAACAAAGAGTATTCAATCTTATCATTCTTGATGAGAGTGGCTCGATGAGCAGCATCGAGAAACAGGCAATCGACGGTGTGAATGAAACAGTACAGACCATACGTGCCGCTCAGAAGAAACATGAGGATCAGGAGCATTATCTGACTCTGGTGTCGTTCAATTCCGATTCAGTCAAGACCATATACGAAAACGTAGAGGCCGATAAGGTTGAGGAACTGACCGGTGAGCAGTATCAGCCGGCCTGTTGCACTCCGCTTTATGATGCTATGGGCAACGCTCTTACAAGATTGAGCAAGAACGTGGCTGACAATGATGCCGTTCTTGTCACAGTAATAACCGACGGATATGAGAACGCCTCACGGGAATATGACGGCAAGGCTATAAAAAGTCTCGTCGAGTCACTCAAAAGCAAAGGCTGGGTGTTCACATATATCGGGGCGAATCAGGACGTGGAAAAAGTAGCCGCTACAATCTCCATAACCAATACGCTGAAGTTTAAGGCTTCCTCAGAAGGCACCCACGCCATGTTTACCAAGGAGAGCAAATCAAGGAGTATATTCTTCGACAGGCTGTCCCTGAATTTACCCAAAGGCAAGCTCATGGAAGATTATTTCAAGGACGATGACTAACTGAAAAACATTGATATGACAGCAAAAGAATTATATCAGGAACTACTAAAGCCCAAATATGACAGCCGCCCTTATTCAAGGATGAAAGATTGGGGTGACAAGATGGAAATCGTAGAGGAAGTTATTGACGGCTACTGGAGAGAACGATTCCTTGTCAACCACAAGTCAAAGGAGGCATACGTTATGATGAATCAAGATTTGACACTTCCTTTTATCTCAAAAGAGGATGTGGACTGGAACGGTGTTGAAACACTCGAAAACAATTCAAACGCCTATCGATTCTCAGCATACTATCAACGATTCGCTGTAGAGACGTTCAAGAACGGTGTCGCCCTTGTTACTTGGACACTATACCCAGATGGCCGTTATTTCATGGATGAAGATGGCTACGGCATGGAGGATAATGATGAATCGGTTCTCTATGGATTTATCGACACCCATGCCCGGGTTGTTGTACCTTTTCAAGCAAAGTCATGGAAAGAGCTTGAAAAACAGAGACCCAATGCAGAGAGAAGAGCGAAGGAAATCAAGTCTTAATCTGTGCTGTGAGAAACACACATAATTCCAAAATCAGACAAATATGAAATCAATCAAATATACCCTAGCCATTTGTTTAATGGCATTCTCGCTGTCTGTCTTTGCCGATAAAAAGATGACCATCCGCAATTCCGATACCGGAGAATCTTTTGAGGTGACGGTGCCGGACGGTCTCAGAATATACGAGTATAATTCCAACTGGCTTGACTCAATTCCTTATCTCATGGAGCATACCCGGTATGGAGAGCCTTGGGCATTCGAGGCTTTGGGCGACTGCTATCGTTATGGCAAAGGCGGCGTGACGAGAAGTTTCATCAACGCAATAATGGCCTATGACTTTGCAGGAAAAGATATCGGCGAATTCATTGACTCTTTTAGACAAAAGAATGAGGACGATCCATTGTCGGTATTCACCCGCGTGGTAGATTATATTGAAAACAAGGATTATGACAGAATCGTATGTGCCATTGACACTCTTAATGGATTGGGTTACCATTCTGCAGATATTCTAAGGGAATATATTTCAAGAAAAAATGATGGAATAAAAAAGAGTGTGGTGGTTGAATTTCTCGCCAGTCCCGGAGCAGACGCGGATGCGTGTCTATTTGCAGCAGCCGGTCACACCGTGTGTGAACTGAAAGACACGACCGATATTGATGTCTCGTGGATAAAACCTCTGATACTTGATAAAATCCCTTTTCTTTATTCTGAAATTGGCGTGAGGAAATACGAAGACACTATAAAGGCTGATAATGCTGCCGGTTATGCGGATGATGCGACTGAGAGGGATTTAGACGACCGCAAGAAAGCTGTAGAGTATCTCCTAAAAGCGGATGAACATGCTCTTTTGTCCAAGAAAGCCGCTGGTTGGCTATATCACTATTGCACTCTGGATCCATCATCTGATTGGGTTAACATGAATGATGAGGATTTGTATCGAATAGGAATAATTGCCGGAGAAGTGAAATAAAAATCATTGTCCAAATATGAATCTAACTGCACTCTAAAATGCGCTACATTCTGTTTGTAATCATAATAGCTATAACAGGCTGCTTAACCTGCGCTTACGCGGACAATGCGGACAGATATGTCCGTGAGGCCGAATACTATCAGAAGAAGGCCGACAGCTATTGCCGCGAGGCTAAGTATTATCTGAAGAAAGCTGAGGGATATACGCGGGAAGCCGCCTACTACACCCGCAAAGGTAAAACAAGCCGGGCTAAGGATTATCAGAAAAAGGCAGCAAAGGCGATGGATGATTATAAGACACAACTAAGGTATGCCGCAAATGCCGAAGACAAGGCGGCGCATTGTCTGAAACGGGCATCAGGATTATTAAGGGAATAGACAAGCGACATGGAATTGTTCTGGTTTGCTCTAATCACAATCATTTTGTATAACAATCGAAAGGAACTGATTTCAATAATCAGAAAAATATTTGGGAAATGAGACATCTTCTTACCATAATAGCAGGATCAGTATTATTCATAGCTGTTTATATGATAGTATATGGAATGGGTCTTGATTTTTCTCTCTCCGGCCTATTGCCGGGTGACACAGCTGATAAGCAGTCAAAAACATATGTACCTCCTGCAGATCCGATAGAGCCGGAGGTCGATGCTGTATTGTGGATAGACACAATAATGTATGCTAAAGGCCATGCATTCGGATATAGCGGGGATGTCTCGATGTGGGGTGGATGGTATCTCGATACAGTCTGCGTCGGGACGGACAACATGCTGCAATATGATTCAGTCGGACCGGCTATGTTGAAACTGAGTCTTGTAACAAAGGAACTCATCGTTGACATTGGCGATTCTGATGCTATCGACAGAATCAAGGACTTCATGAAGCCGATTGACGGGTTCAGGAGGTTCAGCAAACGTTACGAAGAGTGTCTTGACTCACTATACTATGAAGGTTATGGCTTCGATGAATATATGGGTGGTTTTTTATTCGAAACGGACTATGCAGACGTACAGTCGTCCGCGATAGCGTATTGAAGCCTTCCTTTATAAGTTCTAACTTTG
>CAJJOX010000170.1 GCA_905193485.1 uncultured Porphyromonadaceae bacterium
TGAGTCGGGCGGTGGCGGAAAGCCGGATTGTCGATGAAGTCGACGGCCGGTATCGTCAGGGATGACGCCTGTGGCGCGGTGAAATCATTTTCGCTCCAATAGTTGCATCCGGCATATCGTTCCAGCAGCGAGATGACGCCGTAGAGCGAACCGTTTCCGCGGGTGCTTTCGATGGTCAGCCATCCCGGCCGCGAGTCGATGCGGAATCCGTCCTCGGCGATGGCGGGGTTGTCGGTGCGGCGTATCACGATGTCGCCCTTGGCCGGTTTTGCGTTGCTGACTACCAGAGGAATATGCGCTCCTGTGATGCGGGAGGCGAACTTCTGGAGCATTTTCACGGCAGGCGTGTCGAGCGTATCGGTGCAGATGATGCGCCCGACGGCACGGTGGTTTTTGACGACAGTGGTCTGTGCAAGAGCAGAAAGGACGCTGAAAATCAGCGCGGCTGCAAATAGTCGAAGTTTCATGACGATGTGGATGAATGGGTTGTGATGCAAAATTAAGGAAAATCGATGAATATTCCGCGATTTCTGCGTAACTTTGCGCCTTGAATAGAAATAAGGGACAAATTTCAAGGTAATATGCAGAACATTCGAAACATTGCCATCATAGCCCATGTGGACCACGGCAAGACCACACTTGTGGACAAGATGCTACTTGCCGGCAATCTTTTTCGTGAGAACCAGAATGCCGGAGAACTGATACTTGACAATAATGATCTTGAACGCGAGCGCGGTATCACAATCTTATCCAAAAACGTATCGATCAATTATAAAGGATATAAGATCAACATCATCGACACTCCCGGGCACGCCGACTTCGGCGGCGAGGTGGAGCGAGTGCTGAACATGGCCGACGGCTGTCTGCTGCTGGTCGACGCATTTGAAGGCCCGATGCCCCAGACGCGCTTTGTGCTTCAGAAAGCCATCGAGATGGGGCTTAAGCCGGTGGTCGTGATCAATAAGGTCGACAAGCCCAATTGCCGTCCCGACGAGGTTCAGGAGATGGTGTTTGACCTGATGTTTAATCTGGACGCCACCGAGGAGCAGCTTGATTTCCCGACCGTCTACGGATCGGCGAAGCAGGGTTGGATGAGCACCGACTGGCAAAAACCGACGGAGGACATCACGGCTGTGCTCGACGCCATCATCAAATATATCCCCGAGCCCGAAACACTCGAGGGACCGGCGCAGATGCTGATCACGTCGCTCGACTATTCGTCGTATGTGGGCCGAATAGCCATAGGCCGCGTTCATCGCGGCGAATTGCGTGAGGGCGCCGACATAGCCCTTTGCAAGAAGGACGGCTCGGTGGTGCGTCAGCGCATCAAGGAGCTTCACGTGTTTGAGGGTATGGGTCGCAAGCGTGTCGCGAGCGTGAAAAGCGGCGATATCTGTGCGCTCATCGGCATTGAAGGCTTTGAAATCGGTGACACCATCGCCGACTACGATAATCCCGAGCCACTGCCGCGCATAGCCATTGACGAGCCCACGATGTCGATGACGTTCACCATCAACGATTCTCCTTTCTTCGGCAAGGACGGCAAATATGTGACATCGCGCCACATTGCCGACCGACTCACCCGCGAGCTTGACCGGAATCTGGCATTGCGCGTTGAAAAGGGCGAGGGCGAGGATCATTGGATCGTCTACGGCCGTGGCGTGCTTCATCTGTCGGTGCTTATCGAGACGATGCGCCGCGAGGGATATGAGCTTCAGGTAGGTCAGCCGCAGGTGATCATCAAAGAGATTGACGGCGTGAAATGTGAGCCGGTAGAGGCACTGACCATCAACGTGCCCGAAGAATATTCGTCGAAGATGATCGATATGGTCACCCGTCGCAAGGGTGATCTGGTGAGCATGAATGTGCAGAACGACCGTGTGCACATGGAATTCGTGATACCGTCGCGCGGCATCATCGGATTGCGCAACAATGTGCTCACTGCGTCAGCCGGTGAGGCTATCATGGCTCATCGCTTCCTTGAATTCCAGCCCTGGAAGGGCGAGATAGAGCGCCGGACCAACGGTTCGCTGATAGCTATGGAGGCGGGCACGGCATATGCCTACGCCATCGACAAGCTTCAGGATCGCGGACGATTCTTCATATTTCCTCAGGAAGAGGTCTATGCCGGTCAGGTCGTTGGCGAGAACGCAAAGGACAATGATATAGTGGTGAATGTCACCAAGTCGAAGAAACTCACCAATATGCGGGCTTCGGGTGCCGACGACAAGGCCCGAATCATTCCGCCTGTTGTTTTCTCGCTCGAAGAAGCTCTTGAATATATCAAAGGCGATGAATATGTGGAAGTGACTCCGCATCACATACGTCTGCGCAAGATAATCCTTGACGAACTCGAGCGCAAGCGCGCCAACAAGTGATGCTGTGACGTCGTCACATAATGAAAATGCACGGAGCGCTGCGGTGAAACCATCGGTTTTCGGCGCGGCGCTCCGGGTGTTGTATAAATAAATGTGTGGCTTGTAAATAAATGTGTGTCAGGTCAGCGTAGCATGCAGAGTGCGGCTTTGTAGTCGGGCTCGTCGGTTATTTCGCTGACAAGCTGGCGGTAGGCTATCTTGCGTTCATGGTCGATGATGATGACGGCGCGTGCGAGAAGACCGGCAAGCGGACCGTCGCATATCTGCACGCCGAATTTCTGTCCGAAGAGTGGCGAGCGGAAAGCGGAAGCGAATATGACGTTCCGGATATTCTCGATGGTGCAGAATCTCGACATTGCAAAGGGAAGATCCATCGACACGCAGATCACCGATGTGTCGGGCAGCGAGGCGGCCTCCTCGTTGAAACGCCTCACACTCCGGGCGCACACTTCGGTATCGAGGCTCGGGAAGATGTTGAGCACGACTCTCCGGCCTACAAAATCATTACACTGCACCTGGCTCAGATCGGCTCCGGCGAGGTGAAAACATGGCGCATCGGTGCCCGCGGCGGGCATGCTTCCGTATGTGTGGCAAGGGGTGCTTTTGAAATAAATAGTTTCCATAGCGGATGTTAAGTAGTTGTTTTGTCGGTTGAGATGACGGTCGGCTGATTGACGTGGCGCACGGGGTGCGTGTTTCAGTCCATGATAGTCATTTTCTGAATAACATCTGAGGTGAGGTCATTGTTGTAGCCGATGATCACATTTTTTACAATGCCGTCGCTGCCGGTGAGTATCACTACCGGGAATGCGGATGCTCCGCAGTCGCGAGCCAGCGAGCGGGCGCTTTTGAGGAGGTGTTCGCCGGGCAGGATGCTCGGAATGATCTCTTCTATGGGGTCGGTAAGATTGTCGGTGAACGCCCATATGATGTCGGCATCAAAGGTGAGCCGTGCGGCGGCATCGCGCAAGGCTTCGACGGTGGCAGGGGTGAAATTGCCTCCGGCTTCGAGCAGAGCCACGATTGTCGGACGGGGGAAGCGGTCGGTACCGCGCCGTGAATATCTTTCGCCGGTCGTTGTGGGAAGAGAGAATGCGGGCAGATGCTGTCCCGAGAGATTTTCAAGGCTGAAACTGTTCTGGCGGTAGCGCTCGAATTCAGATGGGAAGCGGCTGACAAGCCATTGTTCAGTGATGGGGGCGGTGCTGTCGTGAGTCGAGGAGGCTCTGTATTCGGTGATCACGGTCTGTTCGCTGATTGAGCCGGGATTGTTTTCAAGGCTTACGCGCAAAGGCAGTGACGTTGCCGGATCGAAGACATACTCAGCTTCCATGGCCACAGCGCCGTTGCGGGTCATAACGGCATCGATGGCCGATACATGACGGCCTGAGATGATAGTGTCGGGTCGGAACACGGCACGGTAGGACGAGTCGGCACAGATGCTGCGGAGCTCTTCGGCGATGGCCTGCGGGAGGAGCGCGAAAAACTGGGGGGTGCGGTGGACACCTTCGCTGCGCGAGCCGATAATGTCGGGCCGGAACGGAATGGAGTCGTATTGGAGGTGATATTCCTGAAGGCGTTCGCCGCCGAAACGAAAGTGGTGGCCGTCGCAATAGGCTGCGAATCCTTTTGGCGCAGAGTTATTTCCGTCAGATTCGTCGGCCTGCCATTCGATGAGATAGGCATTGCAGGAGAGCGGATCTTCTGCGGCGGTGGATTGTTGGAGGAGGCTGACATCGTAGATGACGTCGTTGGCCAGTTGCGGCATGCTGACGGTGAAGCGGGCATTGGCTTCGTAGACGGGAAGCGACTGCAGGTTTTTGATTATGTCATTTATACCGTAGGCACGGGTTTGCGCGCTGACGGCTGCCGGTGCCGCGACGGCGGCTGCGAGCATAACGGTGAATAATGCACGGTTCATGCGTGATGAATTTGTTATCGGTGTGATGAATATGTTAATTTAACGCGCGGAAGCCTGCGATTGTTTCGTGTCGGGCAATAAAAAAGCGGCACGCCGAAGAAGCCGGCATGCCGCAGATCTGTCCGTTTGTGAACGGTATCAGTTTTCGAGGGTGCAGATTGAAACGCGGTTCCAGTCGTTTTCCGAGAACATGTCGCCGATGCCTTCGCCTTGGGCGGTGATGCGGTCGGCTGCGATGCCGTATTTGTTCACGAGCATTGTCTTGACTGATTCGGCGCGTGCGGCGGCAAGTTTTTTGTTGAATTCGAGATTGCCGTCCTTTGAAGCATAGCCTTTTACAACGACTTTTGCGTCCTTGTGGTTTTTAAGATATGAGGCTACCATTTCGACGTTCGGCTGCTGGTCGATGCCGATTCTGGAGCTGCCGACCTTATAGAATACGTAGCGTACGCTCTGGAGGTTGTCGCTCATTTTTTCAACCACTTCGGGTTTGCGGTTTTTGCAGGCCTCGAGCTCGGCCGCGTTGGCTGCGATCTGGGCCTGAGTGGCGGCGGCAGCGGCGGTGCCGGCGGCCCCTTTGCTGCGGGGGCCG
>CAJJOX010000171.1 GCA_905193485.1 uncultured Porphyromonadaceae bacterium
CCCCCGCCTGCGTTTCCATTCCCGCGTAAAACAGGAATATCGACGCGGCGAGCACTATCGTGCCCGCATTGGTAAAATTGGGGAAAAACGGCATTTCCGTCAGATAGTCATGCTTGCCGGCACAGAAATATATGATGCCGAGAATGATCAGTATGGCGCCGGGAATAATGGTGCCGAACAGACCGCCGAGCGTACTCAATCTGTTGGCGGAACGCTGGCCGCGGAACGCATTGAACGTGGCTCCCCAAAACACGACCATCGCAATGATAAACGTGTAGGTCTTGTTCGACGCCAGAGCCGAATCGAAACTCTGTGGCCAGAACACGTAGGCCAGCGACGCCGCGCCGAACATGAGCACTGTCGGGAACCAAAGTATCACCATCTGCCACTCGAAATACATGCCTGCCCAGCCCCACCTCGGGCCGAAGGCTTCGGATATCCACCGATAAAGCCCTCCGCTTTTGGTCCAGGTCGAAGCCAGCTCGGCGCACACCAGTGAAAAAGGCAACAGAAACACTATTGCTGCAAACAGATAATAAAATATCGACTGCACGCCGTATTTTGCCTCGGAAGGCAGTCCGCGCATCGACAATATTGTGGTGACGATCATGATGGCCATCGCGGTCATCGTGATTGTCCCGCTCGCTGTCGACACGATCTTCTTACGTTTGGCCGGCGTTGCGGCCGACGGAGGTGTATTGCTCTTACGGATTCCCATAGACATTGTTTTATGACCGCTTATTATCGGTCTGATATATCTATAATCATGTCCTGACTGAAAAGTTTCTGTCCTCCGCAAGGATTTAGCACATCTTATCATCTTTTAATCAATCGGCCGATCTCGGCGGGAGCAACGAGCCGCTCCACATGGAAACAAACGGGGCGACGCTTCCCTATGGTGCGCCGCCCCGCTATGCTAAGAGGTTGATAGGTCGATTAGTCGTTCCAGGTGCAGCTTACGAATTCAAACTGCGCCTGACCCGTCACAGTATATATTATTGTAGCCGGGAGGGTCTTGCGCTCAGCGTTATAGAAATAGAAGTTGATCGTCACTTTCACATCCACGCCGTCGACCGGCTTGAGGTTGGGATGCAGAATTGCGAGAGCGCCCGGCATGACTTCCGTTTCAAAACGTTGTTTTTCAAGTGCCACCA
Organism: uncultured Porphyromonadaceae bacterium; assembly: GCA_905193485.1. GTDB lineage: Bacteria > Bacteroidota > Bacteroidia > Bacteroidales > Muribaculaceae > Paramuribaculum. The sequence continues at coordinate 1,155 of CAJJOX010000171.1, forward strand.
CTTCATCGTCGGTCATCGATTCATAACCGGCATAAGCGGCTTTTGCCGCACCGGGGCGAAGGTCGACATTGCCTTGATAGGCCGATGTGCCGCAATAATATTCGTTATTGCCATACGACGAGATATAGGCCGATCCGTCGGGAACATTGTCCTTGACCCAGTCGACGCATGTCTGGAAATAGAGTGTCGACAACGCCTGGCCTTTACCGGCAGGAAGGTCGATGGTGAGCGACGGATCATAGGTCCAGTGACCTTTGTTTTTGACAAACTGCGAGGTTTCGGTCATGATGCCGTCAAACAGGTTCCATTGAGAGCCGTCGAATGTGTACTGGTCGCAGCGTGTCACCGTGGCGGATCCATTGTAGTAGTAATAAGCCACAAACACTGTTTCGTCAGCTACGGCATAGGGATATTTCTGCGTCAGGTATTTGGGAAGCACTGTGGCGGGCGTTGTTCCCGACAGGTTATCGTAGGTCTGTCCCATGGCCTGATAGTCGGCATGCGACAGAATCGAAGTGCTCGGAGCCACGCTCCATGCCGAACCGTCGAATTTGTAGACTGCATTCTCGTTAACAGAGGGAACGCTTACTGCGGCACGCGATGCGGCGGCGCAGCGGGCGGCGGCAGTGGCTATGGTCGCGCCGTTAAGCTTGGTGACAACGATGTTGAAATAACGGCCGCCGGCTATGGCGATGAGATAGCCCTCGACAGTCACTGACGCGCCGTCGGTCAGCTGTGCTTTAAGAGCGTCATTTGCGCCATACACACTTCCTTGTGCATTCTGTGCTCCGTCGACAATTATATTGATGTTGCTGCCGTTCACTTTCAAAGTGCCGGACAGACTGACAAAATACGGATTTACCACGACAACTGTTTTGCCGGCATTCTTATCTTCTTTATAAGCGGCGTCGGCTGTGGCTTTCATAGCTTCGAGGTCGGCACCGGTCAGAGCGGCGGGCGCGGGATAGCTGACAGCACGCTCTCCTTTCTCCACATAGGTGGAACCGGTATCGATCTGTTTGCCATAATTGTTGATGGACACAGTGCCGTCAAGCGTTATTTCCGAACCGATCTTCAGCTCAGAGAATGGTTCGCTGCTTTTGCGATAAACGAATATTGATCCGGAAGCGTCGGTCAAAACAAATCCCTGGGTTGAGAGCGCGCTTACATAACCGTTGATTGTGACCGCATCGCCTTTTACGGCATCCTTGATCACGTTTGACAACTCAAACGGTTTTTCCGGCTCCGGTGCTGTCTGGAATACCGGGTCGGTTGCGGAGGTGTTATAGTTCACGATCACATAGTCGCCGTTGGCGGCATCTGGAAACGCGGTCTTGAGCAGGCCGGGTATCGAGCGGGCGGCGGTATGGGAGGGTGCGAACGACATGGTGTAGTCTTCTTCGCTGTCCCACACTGTCTGATAGTCGGCTTCCGTAACCGCGTACTTTGCGGCAGCCGCGATATCGCTCACTTCCTCGGGCATGGCCGTTGCCGTGCGGTAAGTCACATTGATGGCCGAACCGTTGTCGAGGGCGAAATAAGGGAATTTCGGATCGTTGAGCAGAGCCGGAATATATTTTTCCGCCGTAATGACATCAGTGAAATAGGCCTGTGATCCCACTGCGCTGAGGGCATTGGCGTTCTCCGAACCGGCAAGTGCCTTGTTCTCGCTGTTGTCGGCCAGAGTCTTATAGTCGATTGCGGTCAGGGTGTAGTCGATTTTCTGCACATCGGTCGGAACCGGATCCGGATCCTGAAAACCGGGAAGCTTGTCGTTCCACGAATTGTCGTCGCATCCTGCGAAGAGGAGGACACATCCCGAAACAAGCAGAAATTTATTAATATTGCGTATCATAGATATTTCTTTGGCGGTTATTAGAAATTGATTTTCAGTTTGATGCTGTAGGTGCGTCCAAAAGAGTAGAACAGACGGTTGGCGTTGCGCCAGTTGCCTATTTCGCCGGTCGGAGTCTGACACTGTGTCACGTAGTTGTAGTTGCACAGGTTGTTGACGTTGCCGTAGATCGTGGCGTCGAGGCCTCCGAGCTTGAAGCGGTAGCTTGCGTTCATGTCGAGCACGTTGCCCCATGGAATTCTCCAGGGTGTGCCGGCAGATATGATTTCACCGTTTGTGCCTCCGCTGAAAGTGTTTGAGGATATATAGATGTCGGAATAGTTGCGGAAGAATGCTGTCCAGTCAGCGCCGATGCGGAAACCCTTGAACGGTTTGAATGTGGCGCCGAGCGACATGGTCGTCTGAGCCGAACCGCCCACTTTCGCACCCTTCTGGTTGAGAGTGGCATGGAGGTGGTTGGCGCCCATGATGCCGTCGGAGGCGATCGTACCGTTGAGGCTCGAAAGCGGAGCGCCGTTCTGGTTGTAGAAGTAACCGGTTGCATTTGAATCCCACTGCCAGTCGCCAAGCGATAACATGGCGTCGAATTCAAACCATTTCACCGGTTTGAGTTTGGCAGCGATCTCGATGCCCATGTGGCGGGCGTCGACGCCGTTCATGGCGAAGTAATAGTAGGTCGAACCGTCCTGAGCGGATGCGGGATCGATCTGATCGCCCTTGCTCATTGTCTTGTCCATCCACTTGGTGTAGTAGGCGTTGACATCCACGGCAAGGATCGGTGAGTGATATCCGTAGCCGACCTCAAACGAATATGTCTTTTCGTTGCGCGAGTCGGGGTTTGTGATGTTTGATTTCTGTGCCGAAAGGAACACGCCGTTGCTGAAGAACGGTGCTCGGCTGATGTAACCCATGTTGAAGAACACGTTGTTGTGACGGTCGATGTTGTAGTTCGCTCCGCCCTTGATCGTGCCGCCGATATAGTTTTTCGTTTCCGAACGCGCATGTTCGGCATCATAGAAGTAAAAGTCCTTGCGCCAGTAGGTGTTGTTGTTGAGAGCACCGGCGAGCACGAGGTTCAGGCGCTTGTCGAGCAGAGTGTACTCGGCCTGCGCGTATATGCCTTCCTGAGCGGTGAAGCCGTCGTAGTTACGGGCCACTACATCACCCACATGAAGCTTTTCATACACCCATTCGGTATTATTCTTGTTATACACCGCGCTGTTATAGGGCTGCACGGTCGACCGGTTGGCGTTGTCGATATAATATTCGCCGCCGAAAAGATCGCAGATCTCTGTCTTGTGATGACCGATATAGTAGCGCACGTCAAGACCGCCGATAAATTTGATGATGTCGCCGTTGCGCAGGTTGAAGTCGCGTTTATATGACGACACGATGCCGTAGGTTTCATGGCTGTTGAGTTTGTTCACAAGTGCCATGTTGGAACCGGTAGTCGATTTGGCGTTCATATCCTGGATGGCGTCGTAGTCGAAATAGCCTTCGGGGGTGCGCCAGTCCGTTGTCAGTGTTCCTTCGTTGGAGTTGGTGCCATACCATGAGAACGAGCGTCTGTTACCGTTTTCATCATAAACGTTGCTGCGGGTGATACCGTCGCGGCCGCCGCCCGATGTGATCGAGGCATAGATGGAGGTGGATAGCGACGATTTGTCGTCGATCTGCCATATATGGTTGATGGCGAGCTGTGGTTTGTGATAGAAGTTTTTCTGATAGTTGAATTCCTGACCGTTGCGGTAACCGAACGTCGGGTTATAGCGGTAGGGTGATTCGCCCTGCATGTAATCGCGGACTCCCTGCCATCCTTCGATCGAGAGGCCGTTGTTATAGTTGCGGTTCCAGTGCCACTGTGGGGCGCCGAAGCC
>CAJJOX010000172.1 GCA_905193485.1 uncultured Porphyromonadaceae bacterium
CCCCCCCCCCCCCCCGCCGGCGGCCATCCCCGCGTCGACGGCCGCGACTATCAGCTTGCAGTCAACAACGGGCCGAACGCCCTGCACGGCGGTCCCGAAGGGTTTCAGAACCGCATCTGGCAGGCGACGGTCACTCCAGAGGGCGAAGTGGTGTTTACATATACGGCTGCCGACGGTGAAGAGAACTATCCCGGCTCGCTCACAGCCGAAGCGCGCTACAGCTGGAGCGACGACTGCAGCCTGACGCTACAGCTTTCGGCCACCACCGACGCAGCGACGGTGGTGAATCTCACCAACCATTGCTACTGGAATCTCGAAGGGCATGACTCGGGAACTGTGCTTGACCATACCCTGTGGATCGGCGCATCGCGCTATCTGCCCACCGACGACACCCTCATCCCCACCGGCGAGATGGCACCTGTGGTCGGCACACCGATGGATTTCACAACCGCCAAGGTCATAGGCCGCGACATCAAGGCCGACTTTCCGGCTCTGAAATACGGCAAAGGATATGACAACTGCTGGGTTGTCGACAGCTACAATACAGCCTGCGTCAGGCATGTGGCCACGCTTGAAGCCCCCGCATGCGGACGCGTGCTCGAAGTGCACACCAATCAGCCGGCGGCTCAGGTGTATACAGGCAACTGGCTTGCCGGCTCTCCGCTCAACAAAGCCGGAAGGAGCTATAACGACTACGACGGCGTCGCGATCGAATGCCAGTCGATGCCCGACTCACCGAATCACGCCGATTTCCCGAGCACACAACTCTATCCGGGAGAGCTATATCAGCGCACTATAATTTTCCGGTTCAAGACAAAATAAACCGAACAAACAAACATATCACATTCCACAATGAAACCTACACTTTTCGTGCTTGCTGCCGGCATGGGCAGCCGCTATGGAGGGCTCAAACAGCTTGACGGTCTGGGACCTCACGGCGAAACCATCATGGACTATTCAATCTACGACGCTATCAAAGCCGGATTCGGCAAAATAGTGTTTGTGATCCGCAAAGACTTTGAAGATGATTTCCGCAAGAAAATTCTGAGCAAATATGAAGGCCATGTGCCTGTGGAAGTTGTGTTCCAGTCGATCAACGATCTGCCCGAAGGCTACACGTGTCCGGCCGACCGCGCCAAACCATGGGGAACGAACCATGCCGTGCTCATGGGCAAAGATGCCATCAAAGAGCCGTTTGCCGTGATCAATGCCGACGACTTCTACGGACGTAACGCCTTTGAAGTGATCGCCAAGGAACTGATGCGCGAACGCACTCGCAAAGGCGACTATTGCATGGTCGGCTTCCGTGTGGGCAACACAATGACCGAAAACGGGTCGGTGGCACGCGGCGTATGTTCCACATCGCCCGAGGGGCTTCTGACCGGCGTTGTCGAACGCACAGCCATCAGTTATGATCCGCAACACCGCATCGTGTTCACCGATGAAAACGGCCAGGAGCAGACACTTGCCCCTGAAACGCCCGTATCGATGAACCTGTGGGGCTTCACACCCGACTATTTCGAATATAGCGAACGTGAGTTCAAGAAATTCCTCGACCGCGACATCAACACACCGAAATCGGAATTTTTCATTCCCCTCTGCATCGACACCCTCATCAAGAACGGCGAAGCCACGGTAAAAGTGCTTGACACCGATTCAAAATGGTTTGGCGTGACATATGCCGCCGACCGTCCCGGCGTCGTGGAGAAATTCGCCCAGCTCCATGCCGACGGCACCTATCCCGAGAAACTGTTCTGATCTGACAACCAGACACAATTATAATCCACAAGGCGAATGCGTTACGGTTGCTACCGATGCATTCGCCTTGTGGATCAATTATCATAGATGCCCCTGATTTGTTCAGCGGCGGACAAGCGAAACAAACGAAGGCGGCACGGGGGTCGAGAAGTTCATTTCACGTCCTGTCACGGGATGGATGAACCGAAGAGTCTGCGCATGAAGACACAGCCGTCGGGCAGGACTGGAGGAAGCGCCGTATTTACGGTCGCCCGAGATCGGATGGCCGATATCCTTCATGTGCACGCGAATCTGGTTTTTGCGTCCGGTATCGAGTTCCACTTCGAGAAGGGCGAAATTCGAGCCCGCACGCAACGTTTTGTAGCGCGTCACGGCAAGTTGCCCTTTTGCAGGATCGTCGGTCGAGAAGACCTCATACTGAGAGTTTTCGGCCAGATATGACCGCACCACGCCTTCAGCTTCTTCAGGAGTGCCCTCGACCACCGCGAGATATTTGCGGTTGAGCACCATATTGTTCCAATTGTGCTGCATCTTTTCCTTGGCCTCCATGCTTTTCGCAAACATCATAAGGCCTGAAGTATCGCGGTCGAGACGATGCACAATGAATATCTTATTGAGGGGATTGCTCCATTTCACATAGTCGCGCAGAATCGAATAGGCGGTGCCATCCTTCATTTTGTCATTGCCCATTGAAAGCAGACCGTAGCCCTTGTCGATGACGATAATATCGTCGTCCTCATAAACTATCTTCATGCGCCGGTGGGAGAAAACCCGGAATTCGCGCACGAAATTGATTTTCACTACATCACCGGGCTCAAGAGTCCGGTTGAACTGTCGCTCGGGCATGTTGTTGACAGCTATCTGATTGTGCGACAGAAGCTGTTTGAGCTTCGTGCGTTTCATTTCGGGCAAAGCGGCGGCCACAAAATCGAGAAGAGGCGCGGCGTCGCCGACATGCAGTGTCTTGATCACATCGGGTTTGAACCGGGTGCGTTGCGGAGTGTCGGAAGTGTTTTCCTTGTGTTGCATGCGGAATGTTAAGTAGTTAAGATCGGTGAAAGATCACTTTTTCACACGCGTGCGCCGTGCGGCAGCGGTGCGTTTAGGCTTTGAAGCCTGAGACTCGACAATCTCACGGCACTGGTCAAGAGTGAGGTCGGCAGGATTTTCAACCGTTTTCGGGATCTTATAGTTCTGTTTGCCATAGGCGATATAGACACCATAGCGTCCGTTGAGAATCTGCATTTCCGGATCCTCGGCAAACGATTTCACAAGTTTCTGACTGTCGGCTTTGCGTTTGGCCTCAATCAGAGCTATTGCTTCATCAAGCGTGATGGCCAACGGCTGCATATCCTTGGGAATGGACACGAACTTGCCGGCGTGCTTGACATATGGGCCGAAACGCCCCACCCCTACACTGACATCGGAATCTTCGAACGAACCGAGCATACGGGGCAGATCGAAAAGCTTGAGTGCCTCTTCGAGTGTAATGTCGAATACCGACTGGTCTTTATGGAGCGAAGCGAACTGCGGCTTCTCATCAGTGCCACTGTCGCCAATCTGCACGACCGGACCGAAACGACCGATCTTGACCGACACATTCTTACCCGTACGCGGATCTGTGCCAAGCACGCGTTCTCCCACCTTATGCTCGAGCCGCATATCGTTGGCTTTTTCGACTTCAGGATGAAAAACGTCGTAGAAATCGGCTATTTCCTTGTGCCATTCGGCTTTGCCTTCCGCCACAAGGTCGAAACGCTGTTCGAGATCAGCGGTAAAGTTGAAATCGAGCACGTTGGGAAAATATTCCGTAAGAAAATCATTGACAATCACGCCCGTGTCGGTTGGCAGCAGTTTTCCTTTGTCGGCGCCGACCACGGCCGTCGACTGCGAACGGGAAATTTTTCCGTTCTTGAGCGAAAGGGTGACGAACTTACGCGATTCGCCCTGACGATCGCCTTTTTCAACGTATTCACGTTGCTGTATGGTGGAAATGGTCGGAGCATATGTTGACGGGCGTCCGATGCCGAGCTCTTCCATTTTTTTCACGAGCGACGCTTCGGTGAAACGCGGCGGATGCTGTGTGTAGCGTTCGGTGGCCGTAATCTCCGCGGCGTCGAGCGATTCGCCCCGGCTGACAGGAGGCAACATCGAAGCTCCGTCGGCTACTGCATCGGAGGCTTCATTATCATCGGAACCCTCGATATAGACTTTCAGGAATCCGTCGAAACGCACCACTTCACCGGAAGCGGTGAAGTGTTCCGACCGAGTGGAAGGCGTGATCTCGACAGTCGTTTTTTCTATTTCGGCGTCGGCCATCTGCGATGCGACAGTCCGCTTCCATATCAGCGAGTATAGCCGGCGTTCCTGCGCGGTGCCGTCAATTTCGTGTTTGCTGACATATGTCGGACGGATTGCCTCGTGGGCTTCCTGCGCGCCTTTCGACTTGGTGTGGTAGTGGCGCACCTTAAGATACGCCTCGCCGAGCGACGAGCGCACCTCGTCGGAGATGGTTCGGATGGCAAGCGAAGAGAGATTGAGAGAGTCGGTACGCATATAAGTGATCAATCCCGATTCATAAAGCTTCTGGGCAACCATCATGGTCTGTGCTACAGTGAATCCGAGTTTGCGGGCTGCTTCCTGTTGCAGGGTAGAAGTCGTGAAGGGAGCTGCCGGACTTTTCTTTACCGGGCGGGTTACGATATCTTCAATGGAGAATGTGGCAGCTTTGCATGACTCGAGGAACTTTTGGGCTTCCTTTTTCGTCTTCAGGCGGTGTGCCAGTTCCGCTTTCATCTCTACCAGTTTACCATCGGCATCCGGTACCAGGAAAACCGCAGTGACACGGTATGAGGCTTCACTTTTGAAAGCCTGTATCTCGCGTTCGCGTTCTACAATCAGTCGTACTGCTACCGATTGTACCCGGCCTGCAGAGAGCGCCGGTTTCACTTTCTTCCACAACACAGGTGAAAGTTCGAAACCTACGATGCGGTCTAAGATGCGGCGGGCCTGCTGAGCATTCACCCGGTTTATGTCAATGTCGCGCGGCTGTTCGATAGCCTTCAGTATGGCTGGTTTTGTGGTTTTTTGAAAAACAAAACGCCTCGTTTTTTTTGGTTTT
>CAJJOX010000173.1 GCA_905193485.1 uncultured Porphyromonadaceae bacterium
TTATCAACAGCCCCGACTTCAACGCGATTTTGGCCGAGACGGTTTTCGAGACCTCTGCTACAGAGTATGACACATCGGAAGAGTACCAAACCTTCAAAGACGCAGCTCTGGCAGTTGGTCGGCTCATCGGCGTTGATGTGAGTGCTTACGTGGCGTAAAACGCAGAAAGGAGAGAACGAATATGGCAGAGAAGCTGTTCGGCACAAAAAGGCTCGATAAGTACGCCGAAAACGGCTACGAGAGCTGCGCTTTGAGCCAACGTGAGGAGCAGGACGCCTTCTCCTTCTGGTGGCCGCTGGTAAAAGACTGTGGCATTCGCGTGCCGGAGACTGTTATCATCAAGGTGCCGAAAGAACTGGATGAGGAAGGTCAGAAGACTTTCTACAGACACTTCTATATGGAGCGTCCGGAAGACTATCCCGCCATCAAGAAGTGGGTCGATGATGTTGTCATCCCCACTCTCAACGCCTCTCCGCTGAAGGGACATCTGCTGTTCGTAAAGAACAGCCTGTACTCCAACAAGTTCGATGCGCGTACCTGTATGCCGGCTCCTACTCCCAATGCACTGACCGATGCCATCATCGGCATTCAGTACAGTGAGTATGCGAATAAGATGTGGGGTCCCTACGGCGACACGGAGTTCGTGTTCCGCGACAGGATTCTACATATGAGCAAAATGGTTCCGTGTATCTACGGCGGACTTCCCTTCCGCACTGAGTTCCGCGTGTTCTACGACTTCGACACCCGCGAGGTCATTTTCACTGCGAACTACTGGGACTACGACTACCTCTATCCCCACCTTTATGACCGCACCGACCGAATTGTGTTCGATGCGATGAGGGATGAGATGCAGGAAAAGTTCGAGAAGTATCGCGGCGAGGTGGAAGCACTGGTGGCCGAGCATATGAAGAATGTGCAGGGTCTCAGCGGCCCGTGGTCTATCGACATTATGTTGAATGAGGGATTTTCTACGGAGCATTTCGAGAAGCCGAACGAGTTCTGGCTCATCGACATGGCTGTTGCGGAGCGTTCCGCCTACTGGGAGAAGCGCCCCTCGAAGCTGGCACTGGAGACGGTGCCTGAGAAGGAGGACTGAGCCATGGGCGTCACGATAAGCTGTAAAAAGACCGGTCGGTCTATCGACCTCGGCGGGGGGGGGTTTTTCCCCCCCCCCGCCATATTTCGGGCGGTGGTCGGGTTAGACATTAGGCGGTCATTCTCTCCTTGATGAGCTTGGAATTGGCGTTAACCAAATCTACAATCCGGTCGTGGTAGGGAGTGTTCCTGTTATTCTTGCCGTGGCATTGTATCACTCTGAGGGTTCGCAAATCAACCTCCACGGTTTCTATGATTTTGTTGTCAATCCTTGCAGACAATACAAGGGTTTCGGCTTTTGAGTAGTATCCTGCCCCGAATACGCAGATGTTTTGTGTCCTGCCTTCCTCAAAATACTCCTCGATACTTTCAAGCACCTTTACCGATATTTCATTATCGGTGATTACAAGTCCGAAGAATTTGGATTTCATCGCCTTGAAATCGTCCTCACGCTGTTTCTCTCGGAGCAATATCCGCTGGTCACGCTCACGCCGTTCTGCCTCCCTATGCCGTTCTGCCGCTGTCATAGCCTTTTGGCGTCTGGCTTCAATCATACGGTTTGCCTTGTCGTGTGCGTCTATGAAATCTTCAGGGCAGATGTTCTTCGGGTTTCGGATGTCCTGCCCCAAGTTTTCCAGCATTTGCAGATAGTCGCACCATAATTCAAGGCTGTTGATTTTGTAGTGGTGGCGTTTGGCGATGAGATACGATGCCCAAAACTTGTCGGCATTGCCGTGGTTGAGGATAAAATATTTCATATCCTCAAAATCTCCCGATTTCATCAGCGTTTCAATCCGTGTGTCGGAAAGCAGTCTGCTGAAAAGCTGCACGGGGAAAATGCCGTGAAAATCGCCTTTGAACCCGTTGCGTCTGAGTTGGGGGATGGTGCGTACCAACGGATAGACCTCGCTCCATTTGCAGACATCATCATAAAGGCTGTTGTGAGGTCGCACCTCCATGTCGCTATATAACGACCACTGGTCGCAGTAGTATGACGGATAGGTGCGGAGCAGAGCCATGTCGGTGACTTTGCCTTCGGGTGAAATCCAACGCTGCACCACCTTGTTGCAGTAGAATTTCATCGGCTCTCCCTTCTTGCTTAAATAATGCGCCTGCGCCACTCTGATTACTTGAAAACCTCCGCAGACCGTCATCACGCAGAAATAGCGTATTTCCTTTTGAGTGCGCTTGCGGGTATCCAGCACTTTCAGTTCTGTTCCGCAGTGTGGGCATTTGCAACCTGCGAGAGTGTCGCACAGACTGCCGTTCTCGCTTTTCCACGAGTGTCCGCAAAGCGAGCAGGTCAGAGTTCCGCTTTTGGCTCTGTATGCGATATGTTCGATGCAGTAGCGGTATGCTCACCGCTCTTGTGCCTCGGTTATGGGTCGCAGTGTGGCGGATAGCCTTGCCACCTCTTTTTGTATCTTGGTCTTGGGTTTCATAGCCTTTAAGTGTTAAAAGTCAAAAAGACTTTGTTGTGCGATTTTGTGGTTATTCTCGGTGGTTTTCTTTTCGGTGGTCTTGGGACGGCGCATTTTAGCCATTTCCTCGTCACGGAGTTTATTGATGGCGTCCTGCCGTGCCTGTTCCTTTTCTTCCTCGGTAAGTTCTACCGTATGGTTTACCACCACATTGCAGTTGATTGGGTTGCCGACCTCAATCTCACTTTCTTCCCAATAGTGCATAGCCATTCCGAAAATTTCATCATCGGCAAAGCCGTTGCAACCGCTTTTCTGCACTTGGTTGATGATGAAAGTACAGCAGTCGGATACGGACTTTGACGGATTGGCGTACTTGACTGCGAACAGAGCGTCATTCTCCGCCATAGTTTCAAGATAAGCCTTGATTGTGTTTTGGAACGATTGTGTTCCTTTCATCGTGTTGCTTGCCATAGTCGTAAATGTTTTAGAGTGTATTCATTATCCAATAGATTATCCCTAATGCGGAGAGGATTGAGATTATCCACCCGATGCCTCGGAATATTCTTTTAATAAGCCAACCGATAGTCAGACCAACGATTGCTCCAATGACAATCAGTATCACTTTCGCCACCTTTGCAACCGCCTTGCTTATGCGGTAATGATAGGAGGATTGGCGAGCTTGCCTTGACTTATTTATATGTTGTTCTGTGGCTTTCATATCGGTGGGGGCTTTTTTTTAACCTCATGCGTCCAAAGACAGTGTGGTTGTTTGAGTTGCTTGACACCTGAAAGGCGTGTGGCACAAAAGAAGGGATGTTCACGGCAAGGCGGAAAATACTACTCGCAGAGTGGAGATTTTTCCGGATCGACGCGAATGTCCCTTTGACACACGTTTATTTTGTCAAGCAACTCCAACTGACCCACAAGGCTCAGGTACGCATCAGATGAAAATGGCCTCCCCGATATTCAGGAAAGCCACAGGACAACATTGAAATCCAAAATGCCGTACTTTGCTGAACGGCATCATAATGGAATATCGGAAAACAAGAAAATGGCAGTGAGGAAAAAGGAATTGCTATGCAATCCCGGAATAGGATAATGTCCGGCATCTGTTCAAGCCGGAGGGCAACGGAGGCGTAGAGCAAATGACGGTCTTTATCCCCGTAGATTGAATCCCCTGCGGGACATGGAATGGCCGTGTTCAGTCGTAAGATGTGGACAACCGTCCCCGGTTGCACATCTTCCGGCGACGCGGCTATTCGATGTCCAGCATCGCAGAGCGTTTCAGATTTATCGCGTGATATTACTGTGTTCCAAAAAATATGATTACTTTTGTGGTGCGCAAAATTATGAATTGGAGATAGGATTACATCCAAATATCTCGGCTGATAATCTGCGAGAGGGTGTACTTTGTAGCCGTCGGAATCGGTAAAAATAGGCAAATTAGGACAGTTAAAAATATTTAACGCAACACAAAAATCTAAAATTCAATTTCCTCGGCTTTCTATCAACTTCCACAAAAGTACACGATTAGTACCCACGCCTCTCCAAACCCCTCTGAAAATCACCGAGTTTGCCCAAATAAGAAAAAATGTGCTAATTTTGCGGAAGAAAACAGTGTGATGAACTCTGTTGACAAAAGGCAAATTATAAGATATGATATATCCTGACAGTTTTGAACATAAGATAGGGTTTTCGGCGGTGCGCACAGCCGTCAGGACACTGTGTAAGTCGCAGACAGCGGCCTCATTGTGTGACGGAATGCGATTCAGTAATGACTATGCGTCGGTATCGGAAGATCTCGGTCGCGTGGCCGAGATGGTGTCGCTGATCAATTCCGGCGATGATGTGCCGCTGCACAACATGCGGGATATAGACAGGCTGCTTGGCCCGCTGGCAGCAGAGGGCACATTCCTGACCGCAGAAGAGCTGTCGACGCTCCGCAAGGCGCTGACGGCCATGGCCGAGGTGAGCGCATTCTTTTCCAAACGGCACGATGACGAAGGTCATAGCGATGTGCCGTTGCTGTCGGCAGTCGCCTCATCGCTGACTACATTCCGCCCCGTGCTCGACATGATAGACCGGGTGCTTGATCCGCTCGGCGATGTGAAAGACAGCGCATCCGCCGAGCTGGCTCAGATACGCCGCAGTCTTTCGTCGATGTCGGGCACCATCAATTCGGTGATGCGCCGTGTGATGGCGAATGCCGTCCGCGACGGCATAATAGATTCGGACACGGCTCCGGCCATGCGTGACGGCCGGCTCGTTCTCCCTATCCAGCCGATGTATAAACGCAAGATCAACGGTATAGTGCACGACGAATCGTCGCCCGGCAAGACCGAGCGTCTCGGGGCCC
>CAJJOX010000174.1 GCA_905193485.1 uncultured Porphyromonadaceae bacterium
ACGGCGGTAACGGTCGTCTTTGAGCGACGGCATGGCGTCGAGCTGTGTTTCGTAGCTCCGCATCAGTTTTTCTTCAAGGTCTTTGTCGCGATAATAGGCGGGCGTGTAATGACTCATCACTGAATCGACCATCGCGTTTACGAGCGCCGAATCGGCGTCGATCCTGAGATTGGAGTCGATGACGAGAGCGTCGTAGTTCCACGGCTTGCCAAGCTCATAGCTGTAGCGGCCGGTTTCATTGCGCGGCAGCGTCAGGAATACGATGAGAAAACAGCCGGCGAAAATGGCCGCGAGCAGGATATTTTGTCGTGTGATGCGTATTTTGTTCGACATGGCTTTACAGTTCGTTGCGGACGGCACTCTGTACGCCGGCCACTTTTTTGATTTTGGCACACAGGTCGCTGATGGCCTTGGTGTCGCTCACCAGCACTCCGAGCCGGCAGTGGAACACTTCTTTGTCGGTATCAATGTGAAGCGACCGTATGTCGATGTTCATCTGCTTGGATATCAGCTGGGTGAGCTCATGGAGGATGCCGTGGCGGTCAACACCTTCGATGAGCAGCTCGGCGGGGAATGTTTTGAGAACCGTTTCCCACCGGGTGGCCACAATGCGGGGGCCGTAGCCCGCTTTGAGCACCTGGGCGCGCGGACATGTGAGTGAATGTACCTCCACCTGGCCGGTGTCGTTGACAAATCCCATCACATCGTCGCCCGGAACCGGACGGCAGCAGTCGGAAAACACGAAATTCTGTTCATCGTCGTTGTAGACGAGCGAATACACTTCTTTCATGTTGATTTTCTCAGGCGTGGTGATGCGCGGTCCCGAGGTGTCGGTGTCTTGTTTTTTCGATGACGACGATCTGGATTTGCCGGTGCCGATGCGGAAAATCTTTTTCAGCAGTCCGGGCGACGTCTTGGGCGAATCCTTGAGCACGTAGCCGTCGAGGGTTATCTCTCCGGCTCCCAGTTTGTAATATAGGTCGTCGCGGGTCGTGATATGGTAAAACGCCATCATTTTCGTGAGCACTTCGTTGGAGCCCTTCACTTCGGCGTCGTCGAGAAACTTCTGGAGCATCCCGCGCCCTTTCTCGATGGTCGGAGCCATCTCCACGCGGAGTGCTTTGCGCAGCCGCGTGCGTGCTTTGGCTGAGGTGAGAAATTTTTCCCATTCCGGTTTGGGCTTCTGCGACTGCGAGGTGAGCACTTCAACCTGATCGCCGCTGTTGAGCCGGTGCGACAGGGGCACGAGTTTATGGTTGACTTTGCCGGCGATGCATTTGCTGCCGATCTGCGAGTGAAGCGTGAAGGCTACGTCGAGAACGCTGGCTTTCTGTGGCAGTGTGATAAGCTCGCCCTTTGGCGTAAACACCACGATCTCGGCGGCAAACAGGTTGAGCTTAAGAGTGTCGAGGAAGTCGACGGCATTGGGTGTGGGGTCATCGAGGATATCTTTTATGGTGCTGAGCCATGCATGGAGCTCGGTTTCTTCCTCTCCCTCGCCGACCTTGTATTTCCAGTGGGCTGCAAACCCCTTTTCGGCTATCTCGTCCATGCGCCGTGAGCGTATCTGCACTTCGATCCAGTTGCCGTCGGGTCCCATCACCGTCAGGTGGAGAGCCTGATAGCCGTTGGCTTTGGGCGTGCTGATCCAGTCGCGGGTGCGCTCGGGATGCAGGCGGTAGAGGTCGGTGATGGCCGAATAGATGTTCCATGCTATCGTCTTTTCGTTGGCCGGATCGTCACATTCGAAAATGATGCGCACGGCATAAAGGTCGTAGACCTCCTCAAACGGTATATGCTTGGTTTCCATCTTGCGCCATATCGAATAGGCCGATTTGACGCGGGCTTTGGCATCGTAGGTAAGTCCCATTCCGCTGAGCCGCTCGATGATGGGGGCGGAGAAGTCGGAATAGATGGCCGAACGCCGGTCTTCCGATTCGCGTAACTGCGCCGTTATGCGTTCATAGGCTGCCGGATGCTCGTATTTGAAGCTGAGATCCTCGAGTTCGGTCTTGATGTTGAAAAGCCCCATGCGATAGGCCAGCGGCGCATAGATATAAAGCGTTTCGCCGGCGATCTTGTATTGTTTGTTCGGAGCCATCGAGCCGAGCGTGCGCATGTTGTGCAGCCGGTCGGCTATCTTGATGAGCACCACCCGTATGTCTTCGCTCATCGTCAGCAGAAGCTTGCGGAAGTTTTCGGCCTGAAGCGACGCCTTGTCTCCGAAAATGCCGCCCGAAATCTTGGTGAGGCCTTTCACCAGCTCGGCAATCTTGGGACCGAACTGCTGCTCGATGTCCTCGACAGTATAATCTGTGTCTTCCACGACATCGTGGAGCAGGGCCGCGCATATCGATGTCGACCCGAGCCCGATCTCCTGTGAAGCTATCTTGGCGACAGCTATGGGATGCAGTATGTAGGGCTCGCCCGAGCGGCGCCGTATGCCGCCGTGGGCTTTCTTGGCGAAGCGGAACGCACGCTCGATGATCTCGACTTTCTTGCGGTGGTTGCTCTTGAGATAGCCTTCGAGAACGTCCTGAAATTCTGATTCAATGAGCTGATCTTCCTCTTCTGCGGTCATTTTTTTTCTGTCGGAATCCATGGAATGCTTTGCTTACGGGTCGGATGGGGTACTAATTAGTCAATCTAATCACGATTACAAATTTAGGGAAAAATTAAGAAACTGAGCAAAAAACAACTACTTTTGTAGGAAATTTTGCTCGATGACGCCGGCCCGGACTTTCCGCTCTGCCGCTAACCATGAAACATACATTATAAGAAATGGGAAAATATAATTTTGACGTAGTGCCTGATCGCCATGCGACGCACGCAATGAAGTATGACGACCTCACACAACTCTTTGGCCGCGATGACCTTACCCCGCTATGGATTGCCGATATGGAATTTGCTGTCTGTCCCGAAATCACCGAGGCGTTGCGTCGCCGCATCGACCATCCTGTCTATGGCTACAGCTGTCCGGGCGACGGCTATTGGTCGTCGATTGTCGAATGGCTCCGGCGTCGACACGGATTTGAAGTCGAGCGCCAATGGCTTGCCTTCGTGCCGGGCGTCGTGCGCGGAATTGCTTACGCAGTCAATTATTTCACCCGTCCCGGCGACAAAATAGTCATTCAGCCTCCCGTGTATCATCCCTTCCGCATCGTCAGCGAGGGAAACGGACGCCGTGTGATTGAAAATCCCCTTGTTCCGGGCGATGGCGACGAATGGTTCTATCGCATGGATCTTGATGGCCTTGAGCAAATCTTCGCCACCGAACGTCCACGCATGATGATATTGTGCAACCCCCACAATCCGGTCGGCTTGCAATGGGATGCCGACACGCTTCGCCATGTGGCCCGGCTGGCATATCGCTATGGCGTGATTGTGATATCCGACGAAATCCACGGCGATCTGATGCTTTACAATCGTCGCCACATCCCGTTTGCATCGGTGAGCGATGAGGCCGCCGCCGTGTCGGTGTCGTTCGGCGCTCCTTCCAAGACATTCAATATTCCGGGGCTTACGAGTTCCTGGATGATTGTGCCCAACGCCGAATTGCGCGACGGATTCTACAACTGGATGGAAGTCAACGAATTTTCATCGCCGTTTTTCTCCGCCACGGTGGCTACGGAAGTTGCCTATCGGAAAGGCGAGCCATGGCTCGACGAGCTCATTCCGTATATAGAAGGCAATATCGAAGCTGTCGACAGATATTTGCGCGACAATCTGCCGCAGATCCATGCCGTGCGTCCGCAAGCCTCGTTTCTCATCTGGCTCGACTGTCGTGAACTCGGATTGCCACAGTCCGGACTCGAGCGCCTGTTCATCGATGGCGCGCATCTGGCTCTCAATTCGGGCACGATGTTCGGCCGTCAGGGCGAAGGCTTCATGCGCCTCAATGTCGCCCATCCGCGTGCCGCTCTGATCGCCGCGCTCTCTCAGGTCAAAGACGCCGTCGCCGCGCTCTGACAAGGCTCAGGCGGCGATGCCGTCTATCGCCGACAGATCACATGAGGTAATCCCACGCTGTCACTACAACACGACGCGGGCGCCTGTAACCGGCACCCGCGTCGTGTTGTGAAATGAGCGCGTGGCTTATTTGAAGATATACTGTTTGGATATCGACTCGTTGTTGTGCACGCGGCGGATAGTGTCGGCGATAAGATGAGCCACTGACAGGATGGTCGCTTTTTTGCAATCTTTCGTAAAGGGGATGGAGTTGGTGAATACCATTTCGGTCATGGCCGAATCATCGACGCGCTGCGAGGCGGGATCGCTCATGATGGCGTGAGAGGCAAACGCACGCACCGATTTGGCTCCGTTTGATTTCATCAGGTCGGCGGCTTTGGCGATGGTGCCGGCGGTGTCGACCATGTCGTCGATCAGGATCACGTTTTTATCCTTGACATCGCCGATCACCGTCATGGATTCAACGACGTTGGCTTTTGCACGGTGTTTGTGGCAGAGCACCAGCGGTACGTTGAGATATTTGGCGTAGGAGTTGGCGCGTTTTGCTCCGCCTACGTCGGGTGTAGCCACAACCATGTCTTCAAGCTTCAGGCTTTCGATGTAGGGGATGAACACCGATGAGGCATAGAGATGGTCGACTGGAACGTTGAAGAAGCCCTGGATCTGGTCGGCGTGGAGATCCATGGTGATCACGCGGTTTACGCCCGCTGTGGTCAGGAGATCGGCTACGAGCTTGGCGGCTATCGACACGCGCGGTTTGTCCTTGCGGTCCTGACGTGCCCACCCGAAATAGGGTATCACGGCAATCACCGAATGAGCCGACGCACGCTTGGCCGCGTCGATCATGAGCAGCAGCTCCATGAGGTTGTCGCAGTTGGGA
>CAJJOX010000175.1 GCA_905193485.1 uncultured Porphyromonadaceae bacterium
AAGGATTCCACGATCTGATCGAAGCCTACCGTAAAGCCGCGCCTGAAGGCTACAGACTTGCAATAGCAGGCGATGCCGATCACCCCGACATCTATTCCGAATCGCTCAAAGCCATGGCCGGTGACAATAATGTTGTCCTGACCGGATTTATCCGCGGCGAGAAGATGAACCAGCTTATGAGCCACGCCGCTCTGTTTGTCATTCCGTCATATCACGAGGGGCTGCCGTTTTCGCTGCTTGAAGCCATGAGCTACGATCTGGACGTCATAGCCAGCGACATTCCGGCCAATCGCCTCGACTGTCTTACCGGTGACGATTTCTTCAACACCGGAGATACAGACGATCTGTCGGAAATGCTGACAAAAAAGCTGCATCAACCGATACATGTCCGACATTATGATCTGTCGGATTACGATTGGGACAGCATAGCCCGGCAGACGGCAGCCGTCTATGAATCGATCTTTGACAAAAAATAACAACAATCAAATCCGAGTGCTTGCGACCTCGTTAAAAACAAGAACAATGAACAACACCGAACAGCCCGTACGGGCATCGCTATCCCCCACATTCCTTTTGCTTGCCGTGATATTCTGCACGTGCCTCATCGTGTCTAATCTCATGGAGATCAAAACCATATCTCTCGGTCCGCTGCAACTTACGGCCGGAGTCATCGTATTTCCAATCTCGTATATCATAAGCGACTGCATCGTGGAGATCTACGGATTCCGCCGTGCCCGCTTTGTGATCTGGGTCGGTTTCGCGATGAACATGCTTGTGAGCCTGCTTCTGCAAGTGGGCATATGGCTTCCGGGCGACCCGCAATGGCACGGCCAACAGGCCATGGAGATGATATTCGGCGCCACCCCACGCATTTTCGCGGCAAGCTTCACTGCCTTTCTCTGCGGTTCGATGGTCAACGCCTACGTCATGGCACGTATGAAAACAGGGCACGATGGATCGCATGGATTCTCCTCACGCGCTATTATTTCCACACTGTGGGGTGAAAGCGTAGACTCATGCATATTTTTCCCGATAGCCTTCGGGGGGATTTTGCCTTGGCCGGTAATCATGTCATTGATCGTCACCCAGGCTCTGCTCAAAACGGTCTACGAAATTATCATACTGCCCGTGACACTGCGCGTCGTCAAAAGGCTTCGCGCCATAGAAAACTCCGACACGTTCACTCTTCAGCCCGAATCGGAATGACAACTATAGATTTCAAAAACATAACCACTGTGTGGGTGGACCTCGACGACACACTGATCGATTTCACGACCAACGCCCACACGTCGCTCGTCAAAATGTGGCGCGACGAGCCGCCGCTGCAACATTATTTCCCTACCGCCGACCTTTGGGCCGAAAAATATGAGCGCCACAACATAGCTCTGTGGGCACAATACAACATCGGACAGATCAGCCGCGATTATCTACGGCTGCAACGCTTCCTCATGCCTCTGACCGAAGCCGGAATGCCGCCCGCAGACGCCGAGCCCCTCGCCCGGCGTTATGACACCCTCTATCTCGACTATCTTGCCAACGAAAAAGCGCTGATGCCCGGAGCCATGGAACTGTTGGGATTTCTCAGAAACAAAGGCGTCAGGATCGGATGCTTAAGCAACGGTTTCAAAGAGGTGCAGTTCCGCAAGATCCGCACGGCCGGACTCGAACAGTGGATCGACATCGTGGTGCTCAGCGACGACATCGGAGTCAACAAACCCGACCGCCGTCTGTTTGACTACGCCATGGCGCAGACCGGCGACAACGATCCGCACCACCACATGATGATCGGCGACAATCCCCAGACCGACATAGCCGGGGCCATTGGCGCCGGATGGAGCGCAATCTGGTATCATCCGACACGTGCTTTCCCGGGGGTCCCCTGCCCGCCCGGAGCCATAGAAATCACCGATCTCCACGAAATAACGACCGCGACATAAATACCGGAAAGATATCTTACGAAATCCATCCGATGCAGGAATTAACGGTCGGAATGAGCCGGGCCGGACATCCGATACTTACTTTCGCCATAATATTATAGGCCGGCATCGGAGGGAGGCGATCTTCTCCATTCGGTGACTACGGCAGCTTTCAGACGAGGCGCTAAAAGCGTGCTAAAGTGAAGATTATTGCAATTTTTTAGCCAAGTATTGCTGCTAATTGAAAAAAAGTTGCGATATTTGCAATTGCTAAAACCGGCGCTCAGGCGATTTTAGCGTGTATAAAGCTGAAACTCAACGTATTTAATCACTTATATTAAAAGCTTAATAAAATGACTAAAGCTGATATTGTAAACGAAATTGCCAAATCAACCGGCATAGAAAAAGCTAATGTGCTCGCCACTGTAGAAAAATTCATGGAAGTAGTAAAAGATTCTCTGGCACATGGCGAAAACGTTTATCTCCGCGGCTTCGGCAGCTTCATCGTGAAAGTTCGCTCGGAAAAGACAGCACGCAACATCTCCAAGAACACAACAATCATCATCCCCGAACACAAAATACCCGCATTCAAGCCTGCAAAAGTGTTCATGGAAGAAGTGAAATAAGATTAACCTTTTAAATTACATTTAAAATGCCCAGCGGAAAGAAAAGAAAAGGCCACAAAATGGCCACCCACAAACGCAAAAAACGTCTCAGAAAAAACCGTCATAAGAAGAAATAAACCGTGCCACGCCCTGCTTGCGTGACCATCTTCGAAAACGACACCGTTTTCTTTTGATACGCTATACACAGAACAAACCTGAGCCGGAAGCCCGATGACTGATTCGGGAGCATCATCCGTCCAGTGTTTGTTCTTTGTTTTTCACATCTCCTCCGGCCGCCGCACAGCCACGCCGCCGGAACAGAAATCATAACCTATTAATCACTAAGCCAATGCGAAGCGAACTCATTGTCGACGTCCAGCCAAAAGAAGTCAGCATAGCGCTGACCGAGGAAGGACGGCTCGTGTCACTGCAGAAAGAGGCACGCGACATAGCCTACGCCGTCGGCGACATCTATCTGGCAAAAGTCAAGAAACTGATGCCCGGACTGAATGCCGCCTTCGTCAACGTGGGTTACGAAAAGGACGCTTTCCTCCATTACTTAGATCTTGGCTCACAGTTTTCCACCTACTCCTCATTCCTCACCAAAGCTCTCGACCGCACGGAACGCACCGTGCCCTCCATCTCTAAAATGGAGCTGCTTCCCGACATCAACAAGCAAGGCTCCATCAGCGACGTGCTCACCCCCGGGCAGGAACTGCTCGTGCAGATAGTCAAGGAACCCATCTCATCGAAAGGCCCACGGCTCACGACCGAAATCACCCTCACCGGACGCTACATGGTGCTCATACCGCTTGGCGACAAGGTGTCGATATCCCAGAAAATCAAAACCGCCGAAGAGAAAGCGCGTCTGCGCCAGCTCATCGAAAGCATACGGCCAAAAAACTTCGGCGTGATCATACGCACCTCTGCCGAAGGCAAACGTGTGGCCGAGCTTATCCACGAGATGAAAACGCTCGTAAAATATTGGGAAGACACCATTGTCAAAGCACGCACCTCGACAGCCCCGGCTCTTGTGTTTCAGGAAGAAAGCCGCATCGTCGGCGTGTTGCGCGATATCTTCAACCCCGATTTTGAAAGCATTCAGGTCAACGACGCCGACACATTCGAGCAGATATCGAAATATGTCAACCTCATAGCCCCCGACCGCAAGGATATCGTCAATCTCTACACCAAGGACGAGCCCATATTCGACCATTTCAGCATCACACGACAGATCAAATCGTCGTTCGGCAAAACGGTTTCATTCCGCTCGGGAGCCTACATCATCATTGAGCACACCGAAGCTCTTCACGTGATCGACGTCAATTCCGGCAACCGGACCAAAGGCGTCAACGATCAGGAAAGCAACGCACTCGAAGTGAATATGCGCGCCGCCGACGAAATTGCCCGGCAGCTGCGCCTCCGCGACATGGGTGGCATCATCGTGATCGACTTCATCGACATGGCAAAAGCCGAGCACCGGCAAAAACTATATGAACACATGCGCGAAATCATGCAGACCGACCGTGCCCGCCACAACATATTGCCGCTAAGCAAATTCGGACTGATGCAGATCACACGCCAGCGTGTGCGCCCGGCTCTTGACATAGTCACCACCGAAACCTGTCCCTCGTGCTACGGCAAAGGCCAGGTGCAGCCATCGCTGCTCTTCACCGACACCATTAAAGAGAAACTCCACTATCTTATCGACGACCTGAAAGTGAGCGACTTCATCATGTATGTCCACCCATTCGTCGATGCCTATCTGAAAAAAGGGCTTATTTCGCCCTACCGTAAATGGCGCATGGAACTGGGTCGGAAATTCAAGATTCTCCCCGACCAGTCGCTCGCCTACCTCGAGTATAAAGTGCTCGACAAAAATCACTCCGAAATCGACGTCAAAGAGGAAAAAGACATCGACTCATCGGCAACAAAAACAAAACGAAAAGCCAAGCAACGCAGTGAATCGGAGGAATAGCATCCGCTATCCCCGTCGGAAAACGAACAAACAGCCGGAGCGGCATCCTGTCATAAACGGGACGCCGCTCCCGCTCTTTTGGCCTTACCGGCCTACAGGCATCACGATCCGTTCCGGCACCGGAAAACTGACATTAACATTCTTTAGCTTGACAACATCGTCAAATCACGCCGCCAAAACCTATCTTTGCTTCAAATAACCATAACATTCAACACACATTAAAAATGAAAAAACTGTTCATCGCACTTACCGTCCTGTCTACAGCACTGACATCCAGCGCACAGGACATCTTTGACAATCCCGACAACCACTCCTA
>CAJJOX010000176.1 GCA_905193485.1 uncultured Porphyromonadaceae bacterium
GTGTGGCCGGCGCTGATGCGGATGTCGGTGTATCCGGCAGCTTCCATCACGGAAGCGTCGTCGGTCATCTGTGGTGTTAGAGGCATGGAGTAGGCCTGTTTCAGCAAAGCGGTAGGAAATGCCTGCGGCGTCTGGACAGCGCGGAAAGCCGTCCGGTCAGCGGCCCGGGAGGTGCCGTCGGAGGCAATCTGCCGGATTGAATCAGTAAGAGGGATGCATGGAATGGCTCCTTGCGCCCCATAGGCAACAGCCGCTACAACGGCATTGACCACCCTTGGATTGACAAGCGGACGCGCCCCGTCGTGAACCATTGAGATCGAATCTTCCGAATCATGAATGGCATTTAATGCATTGACCACCGATTGGAGGCGGGATTTACCGCCATGAATGATCTCGGGTGATGAAAACGAGTGTTCACGGCACATCTGTAACCACGGTTCCACCCATAGGGGGTTAAGGATTAGAAGCAATCGTGCATCGGGCAAAGCTTTTCTCATGCGTTCGACCGTGGTCATGAGCAACGGACGTCCAGCAAGATCGCAGAACTGTTTGGGCTTCCGAGAGCCAAACCTGAGTCCGCTGCCGGCAGCAACTATGATGCAATTGATCTGCCGTGTCATCTTTTGTCGTCGGCCTTAAGGAATGAGTCGTAGAGGTCGGGATCGGAGATGATGCGTAGTGCTTCTTCATACTCCGGTTCGATCGGATTGATTATACGATAGTAGGTGGATTGCGTGAAAAGATCACGGCCAAGCATTCCTTTGAGGATAGCCTTGATAAGTGGCAGCGAACGGTCGTATTGTTCGGCGTTGAATGTAACGCCTTCGGCTGTGGCACGATCCGTGAATTCTTTAAGCATGGTTTCCGGAATCTCGAATTTCTCTACGAAGAGATCTTCCGAAGGGTATTTTTTCTTGATCTCATCGCGGTGATTGTCCAGATAGTTAAGCGTGAAAGTATTGTAGACTCCTTTTGCCACCAGATCACGGGAATAGTCGGTGATATCAGTTGTATCGATTGCAACAAAGCGGTCGGGCATTATGCCTCCGCCGCCATAGACGGTGCGGTGGTTGCGAAGCGTATAGTAGGGTGTCGATCGGTCGATGTCGACAGAGTCTGCGCTGTAAAGTTCACCACTGTTGTATCGGTTGAGAAGATCCCGTTCGTAAGCGTCGCTGTCGCCGGCATCGTAATGTTTTTGTATGCAGCGTCCCGAAGGCGTGTAGTAACGGGCGACAGTGAGGCGTATCATGGATCCGTCGGGGAATGGGAAGGGACGTTGCACAAGTCCTTTGCCGAAAGTGCGGCGGCCGATGATGACGGCGCGGTCGTGATCCTGAAGAGCGCCGGCGAGGATCTCGGAAGCCGATGCCGAACTCTGGTTGACGATGACGGCAATGCGTCCGTTGACGAGGGGTGCCTTTTTACGTGCGCGATATTCGGAGTCGTTCACCTTTCTTCCGCGTGTGAAAACGACCATGTCGCCCGGAGAAAGCATTTGTTCCGCCAGTTCGACGGCAGCGTTGAGATATCCGCCTCCATTGTATGAGAGATCGATGATAAGATCTTTCATGCCCTGTTTCCGAAGTCTGGCGCATGCATCTGCCACTTCGTCGGCAGATGTTTCGGCGAATCGGCTCAGTTTGACATAGCCGGTGGTCGGAGTGGCCATATATGCGGCGTCGACGCTGAAGATGGGGATGTCGTCGCGGATGATGCGGAATGAAAGCGGTTCCATGCGGCCATGACGCAGGATGGAGAGGTCAACCACCGACCCTTTGGGGCCACGGAGGTGACGCATCACGTCATTGTTTTTTAATTTCACTCCGGAAAGGATGGTGTCGTTTGCCGCGATTATGCGGTCGCCGGCTACGATGCCCGCCCGATCGCATGGTCCTCCGGCTACGGGCTGAATCACATAGATGGTGTCGTTGATCATGCTGAATTGTATGCCGATTCCCGAGAAATTACCCTGGAGAGGTTCGGTCAGTGCGCGGGTTTCTTCAGGATCGGAATATGACGAGTGTGGATCAAGTGTCTGGAGCATGGCTTTTATGGCCTCTTCGGCAAGTGTATCGGAGTTGACGGAATCGACATAATAGTTTTCTATAATGCGGTCGGCATAGCGTAATTTTGCATCTGACGACATGTTCTGGGCCGTTGCCGCATTTGCGGTGAAGATGGCGGCGAAAATGATGATGAAATGGCGGAGTGATTTATTCATTGCGTGTTTCGAATTCGTTCATTAAATATATGTGTGTAATGGAGAGATGACTAAAGGAACATAGTTTCACGGTCACACGACAAGATGGGCTGTATCACGACCGTGCGACGAAAGTTCGCGCACCATGGACGAGGATATGCAAGCCATCTCCGGTCGGGCAGGGATGATGATCGTTTCGATGTCGGGAGCAAGTGTGCGGTTGACATCGGCCAATGTACGTTCATAATCGAAATCAGCGGCAGTACGTGCGCCGCGTATTATCCAGTTCGCACCGAGTCGATGGGCAATGTCGACTGTAAGGCCACGCCATTGTTCGACGCTGACGGCATTGTCGGTGCCGAGTGCACGGTTGATGCGGCATGCAAGCTGGTCGGCGTCAGGCGCGATGCGGCATTTATCGGGATTTATGCCGATAACGACGGTGATATGGTCGAACAACGGGAGCGAACGACGCAAAATGTCGAGATGCCCTATCGTGAAAGGATTGAATGATCCGGGGTATATGGCTGTTTTCATGAAATCTGTGAGTCGTCTTCTATAACGAGATTGTCGATGATGAAGTTTTGCCGTTCGATGGAATTCTTGCCCATGTAGAAACGGAGCAATTCGGCAACGCCATCCTCTTTGTGAATGGTCACACGGTCAGCACGCATTTCCGGACCAATGAAAGCGGCGAATTCTTCCGGCGATATTTCGCCAAGGCCTTTGAATCGTGTGATTTCGGCATTGTTTCCAAGCCGGTTTATGGCCTCGATGCGTTCAGTGTCGGAGTAGCAATAATATGTGTCGTCGGTTGAATCGTGTGACGACGCGGACGAACTGTTGCGCTTTGATGTTTTTTTGTTGCGAACTCGGAAAAGGGGTGTCTGAAGTATATATATGTGTCCTCGTTTGATTATGTCAGGGAAAAACTGAAGGAAGAAAGTGAGGAGCAGCATGCGGATGTGCATGCCGTCGACATCGGCATCCGTGGCTATGATGACTTTGTTGTAGCGCAGATTGTCGATGGATTCTTCAATGTTGAGGGCTGCCTGCAAAAGGTTGAACTCCTCGTTTTCATAGACCATTTTCTTTGTCTTCCCATAGGTGTTTTTCGGTTTGCCTCGAAGCGAGAAAACGGCTTGTGTTTCAACATTGCGTATTTTGGTGATTGAACCGGCGGCAGAGTCGCCCTCGGTGATAAATATCGATGATTCGAGTTTTTTCTGCTCATCACCTTTCGTATCGCTGAGATGTACGCGACAGTCAAGGAGTTTCTTGTTGTGAAGATTGATCTTTTTTGCTTGTTCGCGGGCCTTCTTGGTGATTCCGGCCATCGCGCGGCGTTCACGTTCGTTTGCCTGGATTTTTTTCAAGATTATATCGGCAGTGGCAAGATCGCGGTGCAGATAGTCGTCGAGTTCTTTTTTTATGAAATCGCCGACAAATTTTGCAACAGTAGGACCATCGGGCCCTATGTCGCGAGACCCGAGTTTTGTTTTGGTCTGTGACTCAAACACAGGTTCTTCGACTTTAAGCGAGATAGCCGCTACAATGCCCGAGCGTATGTCGGACGGTTCGAACGACGATTTGTTGAAATAATCTTTTATGGTGCGTGAAACGGCTTCTTTGAATGCCGTGAGGTGCGTGCCGCCTTGCGTGGTGTGCTGCCCGTTGACAAATGAATAATATTCCTCGCCATACTGATTGGCATGCGTGATGGCGATCTCGATGTCGTCGGAGCGCAGATGGATTATCGGGTAAAGCGGTTCGTCGGTCATGGCTTCGCGCAGCAGGTCAAGCAGGCCGTGGCGCGAGATCATACGCTGACCGTTGAACACGATTGTAAGGCCGGTGTTGAGGAACGTGTAGTTTTTGAGCAATGGCGTGATGAATTCTTCGCGATAGCGATAGTCGCGGAACAGTTCGGGGTCGGGCGTGAAGCTGACCGATGTGCCGTTTGGCTCTTCTGTGGGCACCGGCTCATAATCGTCAACTACAGCCCCCTTTGAGTAGCATACGGTTTTTGAGATGCCATCGCGTATGGACGTGATAATGAAATTCGTTGACAGGGCATTGACAGCCTTGATGCCAACGCCGTTGAGTCCGACTGATTTCTTGAATGCTTTTGAGTCGTATTTCCCGCCTGTGTTCATGCGCGATGAGGCTTCCACGAGTTTCCCTAACGGGATGCCGCGTCCGAAATCGCGCACGCTCACTTCGTGATCGGTGACGTCGACTGTGATCTGGCGTCCGAACCCCATCATGTATTCGTCGATGGAATTGTCAATCACCTCCTTAAGAAGCACATATATGCCGTCGTCCGAAGCCGATCCGTCGCCAAGCTTGCCAATGTACATGCCCGGGCGTCGGCGGATATGTTCGTTCCAGTCAAGTGTACGTATGTTGTCCTCGGTATATTCAGAGGCCTGTTGTTGCTGTGCGGATGTCACGTCGGTGATTTCGTCGGTGTCTATGGTGGAACTCATTTGAGCGTTAAGGGTTACATTCTCTGCAAAATTACTAAACTTTATTTGTTTTTGCAATCCCGTGTCGCCGGCTTTCCGGCGGATGCGCC
>CAJJOX010000177.1 GCA_905193485.1 uncultured Porphyromonadaceae bacterium
CATAGTTGGCAAGCGCGCTGACAGCCGCGGCCAGCGCGGCATCGTGTGTCACCACGGCTCCCGCATCGCCCAGGGCTCCGATGTTTTTTGTCGGATAGAAACTGAATGCTCCGGCATGCCCGAGCGCTCCGGCCATGTCGGATTCGAAAAGTCCCCGACATCGGGCACGTGCGCCTATCGATTGAGCGGCATCCTCCACGACGATCAATCCATTGTCGCGCACGACCTTGGCCATCATATTATCCCAACAAACGCGACCGTAAAGATGGACAGGCAATACGGCTCTGACGCGGTCGGTCATGGACTGTTCAATACCTTTGGCCGACAGATTCATGGTGGCAGGATCCGGATCGACCAATACGGGGATAAGACCGGCGTCAGTCACTGCCAAA
This sequence comes from uncultured Porphyromonadaceae bacterium, assembly GCA_905193485.1. Lineage (GTDB taxonomy): Bacteria > Bacteroidota > Bacteroidia > Bacteroidales > Muribaculaceae > Paramuribaculum. The sequence continues at coordinate 393 of CAJJOX010000177.1, forward strand.
ACCGAAGCGATATAGGTGTTGGCGGGAACTATCACGGCATCGCCTTTCTTGAGCCGGCCGAGATTGATTAAAGCAATGAATATGAGCCGCAGCGCGTCAAGGCCGTTGCTTACGCCCACAGCATGCGGAGCCTTGCACAGCCCGGCGAGGTCGCGCTCAAATGCTTCATTCTCTTCGCCGCCGATATAATGGCCGCCCGCGATGACACGGGCAGCGGCATCGACAAGCCGATCTCTGTAACAGGCGTCGGCAGCCTTGAGGTCAAGGAATGGATATCTTATGCCGTCGTCAGTCATCTTGTTCTTCAAATGCCTTACGCTTTGCTTCGACGAAATCGTCATAACGGCGGATATAATCGTTCTCGTCGAAATTTGTCGACGACAACACCAATGCGATGCATCCCGACGAGAATCCGGATAACGAATCCCAGATACCGGCCGGTATATAGAGCCCTTCGTAGGGGCGGCGAAGCGTGAATGTGCGTGATGCCCTGCCGTCGGAAACGCTTACGTCGAAGCATCCGGCAGTAGCCACTATGATGCACTGATCCGTATTGTGACAATGACCGCCACGATTTGTGTCGGTGGGTATGTCATAGATATAATATATGCGTTTGATGGCAAATGGCAATTCATCGGAATTTTGCGCTACGGTCAGCGTGCCATGGCAATGAGGATGCCGTTCGAGGCTGATTATGCGGCAATCGTCGACGGTCGTGGCCGGCGTCTTAGAAATATTGTCCATAATGATCATCGTTGGAGATTCGGTCGAATTCGTCTTTATTGCGGATATAGTCAACCTCGTCATAGAGAGTGTCGGTGACAATGAGCACTGATGCGTTGGTGGCGAAATTGTCAATCTCGCGCCATGTCATCGGGGGCACATAGAGCGCCTGATATGGATGCGAGAGTGTGAAACGTTTCATTTCTCCCCCGATGCTCTGGGTGGTGACACGAACGCTGCCCGCCAGCGCCACTATCACCTCCTGTGCGGAATAGTAGGCATGGCCGAGGCGCATCTGCCCCGATGGCACGTCTGTGATCCAGTAGGCACGTACCGGATTAAACGGCAAAGTCGAGGGATACTGCAGTACGGAGAGATTGCCGCGTGCATCGGCTATTTTCACGACGTCAAACGTATGAGGCTTATTCGACGCCATTTTTCGCGAGATTGAGCAGATATTTGCCGTAGTCGTTGTTTTTCATCGGCTCGGCGATCTTCGACAGTTCGTCTTTGTCGATCCATCCTTTCCGGAATGCAATCTCTTCGAGTGCGGCCACTTTGAATCCCTGCCGTTTTTCAATGGTTTCTATGAAATTGGATGCTTCCATCAACGAGTCAGTGGTGCCGGTGTCGAGCCACGCGAATCCTCGTCCAAGCCGCTGAACCGACAGATTGCCGGATTCGAGATAGGCCTGATTGACCGACGTGATCTCGAGTTCGCCGCGTGCCGACGGACGTATAGTCCTGGCAGTACGAATCACTGAGTTGGGATAGAAATACAATCCGACCACGGCGAGATCCGATTGCGGTTTCAGCGGTTTCTCCACAATTGAGGTGGCGCGCCATTGCTCGTCGACGGTCACCACACCATAGCGCTGCGGGTCGCTGACCGGATAGGCAAAGATGGTGGCGTCGCCGTTTTCCGCCGTCTTCACGGCTTTGTGAAGCATGGCGGAGAATCCCTGACCGTAGAAAATGTTGTCGCCCAGCACAAGACACACACTGTCGTCGCCCACAAACTTTTCGCCGATGATAAATGCCTGCGCCAGCCCCTCCGGCCGCGGCTGTTCGGCATAGCTGAAGTTGACACCGATGTCGCTACCGTCGCCGAGCAGGCGCTTGAACATGGGCAGATCGGTCGGCGTGGATATGATGAGTATGTCGCGGATTCCCGCAAGCATCAGCACAGAGATCGGATAGTAGACCATCGGTTTGTCGAAAACCGGAATCAGCTGCTTGGAAATCCCTTTGGTTATAGGATAGAGCCGGGTGCCTGAGCCGCCGGCCAGTACAATGCCTTTCATTGTCGTGAATTAATGTTTAGTGTGTTCATCGGTTGTCGTACATCTCGGCATAATATTTGAGATAGTCGCCCGAGGTGACGCTTTCGAGCCACGGGCGGTTGTCGAGATTCCATCTTACGGTTTTCTCGATACCTTCGGTGAACGGTGTTTCGGGATACCATCCAAGTTCGGTGGCTATTTTGGTCGGATCGATAGCATAGCGCATGTCGTGCCCGGGACGGTCGGTGACGTAGCGGATCATATTATAGTCGATCGGACGCTCCGGATGTTGAAGCAGTTTTCCGTATGCCGGTTCATCGCGCATTATCCGGGCGATGATGTCGATGATCGATTTGACGATGCTGATATTCTGCTCCTCATTGAATCCGCCGATATTGTAGACCTCGCCGATGCGCCCGTGCCGGAGCACCATATCGATTGCTTTTGCGTGGTCGGCCACATAAAGCCAGTCACGCACATTGTCGCCTTTGCCATACACAGGCAGGTCCTTGCCTTCAAGGATATTGTTGATAATAAGAGGTATCAGTTTCTCCGGGAACTGATACGGCCCGTAATTGTTGCTGCACCGTGTGATGCTCACAGGCATGCCGTAGGTGTCGTAATAGGCCATCACGATGAGGTCTGCCGATGTCTTCGCTGCCGAATAGGGAGAGCGCGGAGCAAGAGGCGTATTCTCGGTGAAAAAGCCGTTGCCGAAAGTCTTGAGGTTATCGCGCCCTTCGATCACACGCTTCACCTCGTCGCTCACCTCGAGCGGCTGCGCCGTGTCGTAATTCTTGGCGAGAGAGCCATAGACCTCGTCGGTGCTGATCTGCAGAAACTTCTTTCCCTCACGATATTTCGGCTTTCCTTCGGCGTCAGAGCCGTCAAGCCACGCCTTGCGCGCGCAATCGAGAATATTTTGAGTGCCCAGAATGTTTGTTTCAAGAAAAAGCCGCGGGTTGGTGATGCTGCGGTCGACATGCGATTCGGCCGCGAAATTCACCACGAAATCGGGATCGAATTCCTCCATCAGCCGTGTGACGAGTTCCCGGTCACCGATGTCGCCTTTGACGAATCTAACGTTATCAAGATCCATTTCCTCCTTTATCGTTAACGGATTGCCCGCATAGGTCAGAGCATCAAGGATGATGATTTCGATATTGTCACCCCATTTGTCGAGCAGATATTTTACGAAATTGGCGCCAATAAATCCTGCGCCACCGGTCACGAGATACTTTTTCATGTAGTCGTTGTTGTAAGTTTAATCAATAATGCAAAAGTACAAAATCATTTAATATTAACGTGTGCCGATCCATATTATTTTTAGACGATGCCGGATGTTATGCCATTCCGCTCGGTATATAAAAATGATGAACCGGCAAAACAATTGGAAACGAACTGTGTTTTAAAAGTAAATAACAGCCGAAAATGAGGGACGTGGTGGCTCTGTCCCTTAAATTTAAGGATGTTTTTGTTAAATCTCAAAAAAATATTATATCTTTGTGCCGATTTTATCAACATTAAACCAAATTCAAATGAAAAAATTATTCCTTATCGCCATTGCAGCTGCCGGTATGATGACAGCTCAGGCTCAGCAGGCATTGGAAGCTCCTTCTTTCGGATCGAATTGGTCTGTAGGTATTGAAGGTGGCGGCATCACGCCTCTCTATGATGGCTCTTCTTTCATCGGTGATATGCGCGGTGGTTTTGGCGTCCGCGTCCAGAAACAGATCTCTCCCGCATTCGCTCTCGGTGTTGAAGGCGCCGCCTACATCAACACATCCTACAGCACTTCCAAAACAGCTATTGACAACTCTTATGTTGGCGCTTACGGTGCTGTCAACCTCTTCAACCTCTTCGGCGGTTATAAATTCGACGGCCGCTTTTTTGACATGGAAGTGCAGGCCGGTGCAGGCTGGGGACACGCTTATGTCAATGGCGACGGTGACCACAACTTCTTCGCCACGAAAGCAGGCCTCAACTTCAACTTCAACGTTACCAAAAACCTTACCCTTGCTCTCCGTCCCGCCGTTATCTGGGATATGAGCGACGCCGGTGTAAGCCAGAGCTCTGCCGCCTACAACAAAGAAACATCCGCTTTCCAGATCTTCGTAGGTGTCAACTACAAATTCGGTGAAGGTTTCAAATGCGCTGATCTCAAGAACCAGTCTGAAATCGACGCCCTCAACGCACGCATCAATGCTCTCCGCGGCGAACTCGACGCTTGCCTCGCTGCAAACGCTGCCGCACAGACTCAGGTTGCAGCCACTGCCGCCGAACTTGAAGCTTGCAAGAACCGCAAACCCGAAGTCGTTG